>JAJTHR010000010.1 GCA_021298935.1 Parachlamydia sp.
GAACTTTCCAGCGATGGGCACGTCTGCTACCCGGTTCCCCTTTTTTTACAAGAAGCTGAAAAAATCTTGGAAGTTCCAGGGGCAAAAGTGGACGGGCGCCTCGCACCTTTGCAAGAAGATGACCGTCTTGAAATAGGGTCCTTCGTTTTTGAAGGGAAGAAACAGCAATTTGTCTGGATGAAAGCCTTTTTTGTCGCTGAAATGGGAATTGCACGAGAATTACGCAGGTTGGCCAAAGGAACTAGTTTCTTGAGGACCATTCAAACTGATAAAGCACTTGATTGGGTGCAACAGCAATTAAAAATCGAGCTGGCCTCCAATCAAAAACTGGCTGTCTCGTTAGCACTGACAAACAAAGCACATGTGATTACAGGAGGCCCAGGAACCGGAAAAAGCACGATTACCAATGCCATTTTGACGGTATCGGCCAAACTCACAGAAAAAATTTGCCTGGCAGCGCCGACCGGGCGTGCAGCAAAACGGATGAGTGAAATCACAGGCCGCAAAGCCCAAACCATTCACAGCCTGCTTGAATATAACTTTAAGGGAGGGGGGTTTAAACGGAACCGCGAAAACCCTTTGGACTGCGAATTAATGATCATTGATGAAGCCAGTATGATCGATACTCTTCTCATGTATCATTTGCTTAAAGCCCTTCCTGATCACTGCCGTGTCATTTTTGTGGGCGATATTCATCAGCTGCCAAGTGTCGGGCCGGGAAATGTGCTAAAAGACATCATCTCTTCAAGGACTTTAAGCGTTACAACGCTCAATGAAATTTTTCGGCAGGCTGCCGGCTCCCATATCATTACCAACGCGCACCGCGTCAACCAGGGCTTATTCCCCTCCCTTTATAATGGCAAAAACAGCGACTTTTTTTTTATCGAAGAGCTAGAGAACGAAGGGGTTTTGAATACCATTATCAAGCTCGTTTCGCAGCGTCTTCCTTCAAAGTACGGCTTTCATCCAACAGAAGAAATCCAGGTGCTTGCCCCCATGAAAAAGGGGATCATTGGAACAGAAAATCTCAATCAATCTCTCCAGATGATTTTAAATCCCAAAGAAAGCGCTCTGTTTCGCAATGGCATGCGTCTGCAGTCTGGCGACAAAGTCATGCAAATTAGAAATAATTACACCAAAGAAGTGTTTAATGGGGATATTGGCGCGATCTCACTTATCGATCCGGACGAACAAGAAGTCTTGATCCGCTTTGATCAGAAAGAGGTCATTTACTCGTACGATGATTTGGACGAATTGACCCTTGCCTATGCTATTTCCATTCATAAATTCCAAGGAAGCGAATGCCCTTGCATCGTCATGCCCGTTCATACAAGCCACTTTATGCTGCTTAACCGCAATCTCTTGTACACGGGCATCACAAGAGGCAAGAAGCTGGTTGTGCTAGTGGGAACAAAAAAAGCGCTGGCGATTGCCGTCAAAAAGGATGATGTGCGAAAACGTTACACAAGCTTATGCCAGGCGTTAATGGAAGCGCTCTGATGGCAAAAAAGAAGCGGCAAAAAAAACAGGCCTTAAAAAAAACAATTTGCAGCGCCCTCATCGCCCTGCTTGTCTTGATCATCTCCCAGCTTTCTGAGGAGCTGTTCAAAACAACCAATGAAACAACACGGCTGCCGGCAAAGGAAGCACCGTTAAATTTTTATGCGAATCAATTGGATGATAATTTAACGGCGCTCTATTGCTCGGCCATAGAAAATGCACAGCAATCGATTACATTTGTAATCTATGCGCTCATGGATCCGCAAATTATCAATGCACTCAATCGCAAAGTTGAAGAAGGGATCCAGATGTACATTGTTTGCGACGCTAAAGCATCCCCTGGTATTTCACGCAAAATCCCCACAGCCACCATCATCAGGCGGGTAGGCAAAGGGTTGATGCATCAAAAAATTTTAATAATTGATAAGGAACAGGTCATTCTCGGCTCTGCAAATATGACCACAGAGTCTCTAAAAACACATGGCAATTTAGTGGTCGGCTTTTTACACAAGCCCCTTGCCGAAGCATTAGAAAATAAAGCCAAAAGCATGGATGATGCAGGATTTACCGAGAAACTTCCCCCCATTGAAACAATGATCAATCACCAGCCTTTTGAAGTCTGGGCGCTACCAGACAATCACCAGCTAGCTGTCGAGCGTGTGATCTCGCTTATCCGTTCGGCAAAAAAAGTGGTGCGT
This sequence comes from Parachlamydia sp., assembly GCA_021298935.1. Taxonomy (GTDB): domain Bacteria; phylum Chlamydiota; class Chlamydiia; order Chlamydiales; family Parachlamydiaceae; genus Protochlamydia. The sequence goes on from JAJTHR010000010.1 coordinate 2,199, forward strand.
ATCGCCATGTTTACCTGGACACGTTCAGACTTTACAGATGAGCTCATCGCAGCTAAGAAAAGAGGCATTCAGGTGGAAGCTGTGGTGGATAAGTACGCAGGAAAGGGGGCAAGTAGCGAAGTGGTCAAGCGCTTGAAAAATGCCCAGATCCCCATCCGTTTTAACACGGGCAAAGGGCTGCTTCATCATAAATTTCTTTATATTGATGAAGAAACTCTGGTCAATGGATCGGCGAACTGGACCGATTCGGCCTTCAAGTATAATGACGATGTCTTTTTAGTCCTGCGCCATTTAAACCTGGAACAAAGAGATAAAATGAACGCCTTGTGGGAAGTGCTTCAAAAAAAATCCACTCAAGCAAGTGTAAAAGAGAGGAAAGCTGCATGAAAATAGGACTTTTCGGCTATGGCAGGATGGGGAAGCTTGTGGCTGAGCTTGCACAGCGACAAGGGCATGAAATTGTCAGTATTGTTACCAGCTCCTCTAATGAGGCGTGGGAAAGAGCCGATGTAATGATTGATTTCTCTTTAGGAGAGTCGGTGTTTTCTCATATTGAGGCCTGCATTGAAGCTAACAAGCCCCTGATTGTCGGCGCAACAGGCTGGGAAGATCAGCTGCAAGCGGCTCAAATAGCAGTTGAAAAATCAACGATTGGATGCCTCTATTCTCCCAATTTTTCCATCGGCATTCTTATTTTCAAACAGATCGCTTCCTATGCCTCTCTTCTGCTTCAACAATTCCCTGAATACGCGCTGAGCGGATTGGAAATTCATCACGACCAAAAAAAAGATGCCCCTTCGGGTACAGCTAAAGCGCTGCAAGCAGAAATATTAAAAAATTTACCCCGCCTCACAGAAATGCCCTTTGCCAGTTTACGCACCGGACAATTTCCAGGAACGCACACCCTCTTTCTTGACAGTTATTGCGATACGATCACACTGACGCACGAGGCGCGTAACCGCCAAGGATTTGCAGAAGGGGCGTTGCTTGCAGCCGAATGGATTATTGGCAAACAAGGCTTTTATCATTTTGAAAACATATTAACCTGAATTTAATTTGATTATTAAAATAAATTAAAACACAAAAAACCAAAAAAAATATTAAGAATTTAACATGTTTAATACTATTAATAATTTATTGACCGTGCCTGTAAATTATATTAATAAGCATCCTTATGGGGTTTCTTTCTGCGCATTATCTTTAATAGCAGCCTCTTCTTTGGATTCCTATGATATCGTTCCACCGCCCATAAAATCCTTTAGAATAGCTTAAGTGATGAAGTTTATTTTTGATAGATGGTATGACTTAACACTGGCATCCAGCGCGTTATTGCGTCCTTCTAATGCTGCTTGTTTCTATTTATAACATTTCCCAAAAA
>JAJTHR010000168.1 GCA_021298935.1 Parachlamydia sp.
CATATCAGATAATGTAATTTCTATAATATTTTTATTGTTACTTGCAATATTTAAAATTGTTTTTGCAGGATTAGGAAAAATTTTGAAGCTACTATTTTCATAGGTTAATGTAGATAAACCTTGACGGTTTGCATCTGGAAATGTATTGCAATCAACAAGTACAAAATTTGGTAAATGATAGTTATTATAAAAAGCATAAGATTGTCCTTGTTTTGTATAACAATGAATACGAGAATACATACCGCCATTATTATCAATACTCATAGGTGTAAAACAATCATTAAAAATCATTCCAACCCCTTCAAGTGCAGAACCTCCTGAAAGAATATCAGTTCCTGAAAATATCATTTTAGAATTTAATCCTGATATAAGCATTGAATTGATGGTGCTTGTTGAGCAATATTGATTTGTTAAACCATCATAATGTAAAAAATAATTATCCCCTAATTGCGTATTTAATAGTAATTGATTATCAAAATATACAATATCACTACTATTAACATCATATTTAATAAAAAATTTACCAGTATTATCTTCTCTGAAGTATCCAACAAATTGAGTAAAATTTGAAGATTGTGGATAAATGACAGATGAATAGTCATATTCGTAACCTATATAATAATAAGTCCTATACATTTTATAGTATATATAGCCACCAATATTTTCAAAACCATCAAAAAACAATGTTTCGTATCTGAAATTTTGAAAACCAGCATTAGTATCTCTGTTAATTATTTTCCATTCGGAAGTTGCATCAAGATAATTGGAATAATAAATTTGTGAATAGCCAAAATTACATACAAGTAATAAAACCATTAATTTTAATAATTTTTTCATAATATTTAGTTTTTAATTAGTTTTTGAGTTGATATATTTCCAGAATTTGATAGTTTAACTAAATAGCATCCTTTAGCAAGATTTGACAAATCAATTTTGTTTTCTTGTTTTCCTAATAGAAGACTACTAAAAACTTGTTCACCCAGTAAATTGAAAATTATTATTTGAGTATCAGAATCCTCTTCTGTTAAATTGAAATAATAAATACCATCACTTGGATTAGGATATATTGTAATTTTGTTTTCTAAAGTTATATCAATTTCTGGTTCACTTTGAAACTCTATTCCACTTCCTTTAGCTTGTAAACCAGCAGACCCAAAAATTCTAGTAATATTGGTTGCAGATAAACCATTAAAAGTTGTGAATTTACCACCAACTATTATTTTTCCATCAGGTTGTTGTTTTAATGCTTTAACATAATTTGTACAAAAAGGACAGCTTGAATAAACCACAGAATCTGTTGTGCCAGTTCCAATGTTAAAAGTTGTATCTAATGCTCCACTAGTTGTTAAACGAATTAGTTTTTTGACCGCTGTAGTGCCAAATAAAGTAAATTCTCCTCCAATAATTGGTTTGTTTGTAGTTGGTTCGAGAATAAGTTCATTAATTGCTCTCTCTACACCTGTAGCTGTATTAAAACTTCCATCAATAGCACCAGTTGAAGTTAAACGCACTAAAGATTTTACATTTGTATTATTATACTTATTGAAAGCACCTGCAATGATAATTTTACCATTTGGACCAGGTTCTACAACAGCTTTGGCAATAGGTGAGTATAATGAAACACCTAAAACACCATTATATGATGATGAACCTGCTGTGTCACCAGCAGTAAATGTTGTATCAATAGTACCGTCACTATTTAATCGTATAATATTTTTTTGAGTAGCTCCAGCAGTTGGTGGACTAAAGAAACCTAACAATATAATCTGTCCATTAGGTTGAATTGTAATTCCAGTTACAACACTTCTGTAATAGGTGTTTAATACTGTTGGATTAAAAGAAGTATCAATTGAACCATTAGTATTAATTCTAACAATGCCTAGTCTTTGTACTCCATTATAATAATAAAAATCTCCGCCTAATAGAATTTGACCATTAGTTTGAATTGCGCAAGCATAAGCCATTTCATTTGTATAACTAATATTTCTAGATATGCCAGTACCACCTGTATTAAAGCTCGTATCTACTGCACCATCGGGCAATAACCTTGATATACCGAGGCTAGTACCACCAAACCCTGCCGACCAAGTAGCCGCAATAATTTTGTTGTCTGACTGAATTGCTAAATCCATTGCACCTTGATTCCCTGCAAAAGTAAAAGTTTGATCTAAAGTTAAATCAGTATTAAGACGAGCAACGTATGGTTTAGAAATATTATTGTATGTAGTAAAAGCACCCGATATGATAGATTTTCCAGTACTTTGTAGTTCGATATGATTAACAAGGTTGTTAGCTCTAATACCAGGAACTATATTAGGTGTAATATTAGAATTTGTAACAAAAATTGTTACTGTTGCTGTATCTGTAACATTACAATTACCGATTGTACTTAATCTATAAGTTAGAGTGTAAGTTCCAGCAGGAGTTCCAGCAGGTATCGAAATAAGTCCCGAACTGTTAATTGTTGCACCAGCAATAGATAAAGGCGCTACTAAAGCAAAAGTAACATTTGGTAAGGAAGCAGATGTAGAGGCTACGGCATTATATAAATCATTAGCATAAACACTTGTTGTAACACCTCCTGTTGAACTAATTATTGGTGGACTTGAAAAATTATCGTTAATAGCATCTAAAAAATTTGGAGCTAATACTCTTGTTAAACTTACATTATCTACGTAATAATAACATCCAATATTAGGGCTAACATTTATATTGCATGGTGCACCTGGCAATGGTAATGGAGTTTCTACCTGTAATTGTATATTATTTAAACCACCAATGTAAAGGTATCTCAAGTTAGGATTTGAGCCTGTAGTAAAATTTAATGTGATTTTTTCCCAACCGTTGGCATTGGCTACCGCAATATTTGAAAAATTTGTGTTTGTTAAAAAAACAGTTCCAGAAGTTATGTTCGCAGTTGGAATAGTACCAAAAGTTGTTAAATCCAAATTTTGATCAGTTATGAATGCTTGGAATTTGACCGATCTGTTACTTTGATGTTCAGCCAAAGCTACATCAAATGTCAGTTGGTATTGAGTATTGGGCACTAATGGCGAGATTAACTCTGTCTTTATTGATTCTGAAGATTGTGCAGTAACATACATGCCAGCATAGCCGTGGTTTCCTGCCACATTATCTACCGCATAACCCATGCTGTTACAAGGAATAGAATAAGCTCCTGGATAAAATGTTGAGGTATAATCACTATTAAAGTAATCACACGAAGGCAAATAACTCGCATTTTGCCAACCACACGCTTTATATATCTGGCTGTTGAATGTTGGCGGATAGTTATGCTCCTCAAAATTTCCGTTTCTTACCAGATTGCAGGGATTATTTGCCACACAATTGTTTAATACATTAACAAAAATATAAGTTATATTGCCTCTTTGACCTGTTGCAATATCAAACGGAACATAGCGAAGTAAATGCAATCCTGGCACAAATGATTTAATAGTAAATGATGAACTTCCAGTCGTTGCTGATAACAAAGCGTTTGGATCGTATACATCTTGTACAAACTCAAATCGAAGATTTGAAGTTAAACCACCAGTATAATCATTATTTAAAATTCCTGAAATAGTGATATCCGTTCCTGAATTACCTTGATAAGAGTATGTACCAGTAGTTGTAAATCCATCATTAACTCCTGCAACCGTAATTCCTGAACAAGCTGTTACACCGTAATTTTTGTAAGTAAAATTAGTAGTATTACCAAATGTTCCTTTAACACTATATCCAATATCACATAATACTTGTCTTTCTTCGTTTGTTAATGTTCGCTTTGCAAAAAGACCTGATGCTCTTTCGCTCATAATAAAATATTGGTCATTAGTATTACCATTATAACAGGCATCTTCAAAATGACTTAAACTACTTCCGTTTTCAAAACAAGGTGAATTATAAACTGGAACAGTAACACTACCAACATATTTTATTGAAGTTGGACAATTGAATGCTCCACTATTCCCATTAAATACAGGAGGAGTTAAACTGCAACTTGGATAAAGACTGCTACTAGAAGCTGTAAAATTAAAATTATACATTTGACCAAAAGTTGCAGTATTATTTGATATCAAAGAAGTGTTTGTACTAGTTTTTAGATTTTTATCATATCTTGTATAATACACACCATTGAGTGAGTTTGGGTAACTTAAAATACTCGTACCATTGTAATTAATTAAACTATTAAAACCAAGCGCATGAGTAACCTCATGAATAATAACGGTATAAAAATCACTACTATTTAAAACATAACCAGTGCCTGAATTATATTTGTTGTAGTCCAAATTCCAATTTACAGTTCCTGCGAAATTGAAACTTGCCCAACCATGATAAAAACCTGTATTATTCTGAGTACTAATAATTGGGAAAACAGTATTGGTAAAAGAATTTAATCCTGTTTGAATGGTTTTCCAAATTTCATTATCTACTATTCCTGAGATATAGGGCAATCCTTGAGCGGGTAAAGCAGAAGTAAAGATTGGTAAATTATAAAAAGCACTAGCTGCACCTGCTGCTGCTGCTGGCATTGCAGGAGTAAGGTTTGCAGGGTTTCTTATCCAAATTTTTACTTTGTTTGTATTGCCTACATTTTTTAAAGGTGTATTTATAAAATCAGAAATATCTTGAAATGCCTGACATAAAATTGCTCTACGCTGATTGTGTATAGTAATTGTGGTATTTTCCATACCACATCCCGTTTCAAAATACAATTCAAAAATACCAGAGGTACAAAGCAAAGTATTTGATGTTGTTGCTCCATTTTTTGAAACATAATTTTTCCCTGCTGTAATATCAGATAATTTATAAATATTTCCATCTTTGTCGAATACATTGTCAAATATACCGCTAGGTGTGTAATATGTTTCCGATGTAGGGTTTACTTGAGAATAATTTACATTACATATTAAAAATAAGATACTAATAATAATTAATTGTCTTAATTTTTTATATTTTAAATTAATTAAAACTGTTTGTTGTTGTAGATGTTTTTTCATTATCTAATTTTTTTAGTTTTTACATTGGTTAATTTTCTTTTTTATTGAGTTTTGTTCACGTTTCGTGTAACTCAATGGTTTCCTCCAACGTATCGCCGCTTGGCGTCAGTGGCGACTTTTTACTAATTTGTTCTAAAGATAAGCAAAATTTCAACTTAGTAATTTCCGGCTAAGAAAAACTAAACTAGCCATTGCGCCAAACGGCTGTTAGCGGTAGTCATTGTCTTCATTATACTTTTTTAATCTCTCTTCCCAATTCTCATTTAGC
>JAJTHR010000023.1 GCA_021298935.1 Parachlamydia sp.
ATAAAACCATAAAGTTGATTTGTCAGCGCTTCAGATTTAAAAGATCTTTTCGAAGTTGATATCTTTGAATATCAACAAGGAGAGATCTTTTAAAGATGAAGGTGATCACAAGTCAAATTTATGATTTTAATTTCGGGAAATAGTATTAGTCCACCGTATCAGCTAATCGGGTCATAAACCAATGACTCAGTGGGCGGAGGAAAAAGACTTTATCAGTAAAGCTTTAAGAACCACTTTATATCAATTCAGTCAACTTGGCAGGCTGGCAAATGCGTGACTGGAACAGTCGGGCTGGTTGGGGAACAAATTTTCTAATGGATAATCAGAAATAAGCACGTCAAACTAAAGCTATGAACGTGATAGCCAGTTGAGGGGATGACCCCCCTCTCTGGTCCTTTGCCGGCTCGGGTCCAGCTTAAGATATTTGGTGAACAATCCGTATAGTTTTGCAAGAAGATTAATAGATTGTCCTCGGCGCGACTCGAACGCGCGACCTGTTGCTTAGGAGGCAACCGCTCTATCCACTGAGCTACGAGAACAAAAGGAAACCATATTATACGGATGCAATTAATTTTGCGAGTGAAAGTCTCAAAATTGAAATTTAAGTGTATTGTTGATTGATTAATAATTTTATGCAAAGAAATATGTATTAACTTGAAATTATAATAACAATTTAGCACAATATATTTTTAATTAAAAAAATGGAGATTTATCAAATGGGGTTCTTTACAACTGTTAACTATCCTTATAATGAAAGTAAAAATAAAAATTTGTACGAGATGGCCGAACAGGCTGCTCATGTTTTGCGCACACCATCTAAATGGCTGGCGGCTGACTTATTTAGACAAAATACTTCCTATGAAGTGAGCCTAGAGCGCAATGGTTTGGGCAATGACTTACTTTGCCTCACTGCGGACACTTCTGAAGTGCATGGTTTTAAGAAGGCTTTAAGAACTATAGTTAGTCTTGCTACCTTTGTATTTGGTGAACTATTAGCCGCTCCTTTGATGAGCATCGCTTTTCAGAGTGAAGAAATTCGTCTTAAGCACAAGTATGCCGTAAGTCTTTTGACAGATGAGCAATATGATCGCTTAAAAGAATTGATCTCTGCTCGTCAAAATTTGGAAAATGAACGTCAGGGTTGCGAACCAGTGAGTATCTGCCTCCTGAGCTCTATTTGTTGTTTGCTCTGCTGTTTAGTTTGTTGTCGTCGATAATTAAGGTGGTAAGAAAATGATTTCATTTATTGATCAACAAAATTCCCCTTGGAAGTCGATCCAACTTGAATACAAAGGGGATACGTTTTTATTTCCTTACCATGCACCAAGCGAGCAAATATATAATAGCGATCCCCAATCACTTGTCCGGTGGAAATGCTTGTGCCTTACGGGGCTCACCCCGCTTGCTATAGCCGGTCGGTTGATTTATCAGCTTTCCAAATTGGCTTTTACTTGTGTGCAGGAATCATTTAATTACTTGGATGGCCATGATTTCAATGGGAAAGTCATTTGGTCAGATGCTTATGAGAATATCCGGGTGATCAAATATGGCTGCAGGTTAATGCTGACCGCCGTGAAAGGTGTCTTTAACCCTTTTGATAACCGAGCGGAATATGGCCGTCTAGAAAGAAAATTAAATGGGCAAAAAGACAAATCACAGCGCAACCGCTTCTACTTAGCCGTTTGCTTTCAACCAAAAGACAAAATAGCTGATTTTAACCAAAGAGATGAGCAATTAAGAATTGCAACTCGTTTAGTTAAACACGCACAATTTATTAGGAAAATTGATAAGTGGAAGCTTGCGCTATTTTCCTGCAAATTAAAGGCTTTTCACAAGCATTCTCAAGAGATCATCGCGCTTAAAAAAAATTACTCTCCATGAAGATAAAAATTGGGCAATTTTCTTCCCACGCTCTTTCTTTATGGGCACCCAAGCAAGAACCTTACGCTGCCAAGTGCTTTGATTCTTTGGCGATGACCCTCCATTATGCAGCCTTTCTGCCAGGCTGCCTTTTGCACCGTATTTTCAGGATACCAGGCGCTCTTCCCTATGGGGCCATTCAAATGCACAGTTTTAATCTGGCAAGCGTAAAAACATTTCTGGTTTGCCTGCAAACGGTTTGGAGCCCAAAAGAAAAATTTTACGAAGTTGGGTCGCGAGAGGGATTGCATGTTTCTCATGCCATCACTTACGAGCCGGCCGGGGGATTATGCGTCGGGCAAAGCTTGACTTTTCTTTCCAATTATTTCAAAAATGGGGATTTGATTGAAGCCGCCAAGGTTTTACGCTATGGGGGAAATAAATCAAGTGTGCGTGTGCAAGCTCTTTATGAGGCTCTTTTAGGGATAAAAGGAGTGCTTCATCGGGATGAGCTCAAGGATCAGTGTGCCTACCTACTGAATCAGTCCCATCCTGTTAGGAATTCAAAGATGCAAGAATGCCTGCAGGCCTTTTTACAAAGCCCTGGCTTTAAGCTTCGTCAATTTGCCCTGCAGTGGTTTAAAGAAAGAGATCTTACGATCACCCCTTCCCTTTATAAGAATATTTTGGAATTGGACGCTTTTTGGCACTCCCAGGAAAGCCCGACAGAAAAAAAATATGACGAAATTCATTATGCCATCATCCGTTCTTTAGCTGAAAAAATGGATTTAGTTGCGGATGAGACATCTCGTTTTGAGGGCACGATTGAAAATGTCCATGCTCAGCTTCTTGAGAGGGAGGAAGGGAGTTGGTTGATCCATTTCAGCAATCACACGGTGGCTCTCATCCAAACGACGGATGAATTTGCAATTTTTGACCCTGTTCAAGGACTGGCCGTATTTACATTGAGGCAAAAATCAGGCGCCCTCAAACGTTTGCTTGATTACTATAGCCATTTGGGCTGCATCTCTTTAAGACAAGTCAGGATTAGTAAATAAAAGATTAATATGCTATCTCAAGTGATTTCATTCCATTTAGGACAAGGATCACATCATGAGTTTATGGCGTACAAAGTCTATCCAGTTTTTGGAGGAAGAGGCCAATAGCGGCAATCAAAAGCTGGAGCGCTCCCTTGGGGCCGTTAGTTTGGTTTTATTGGGAGTGGGGGCGATCATCGGAGCGGGCCTTTTCTCAATTACAGGGATCGCAGCGGCAGAAAATGCGGGTCCGGCTATCGTTCTTTCTTTTCTTCTGGCGTCGCTTGGCTGTGCCTTCGCAGGACTTTGTTTCAGCGAGCTCGCTTCCATGATCCCTGTTTCCGGAGGGGCCTATACTTATACTTATGCGACCCTTGGTGAATTCATTGCCTGGATTATCGGCTGGGCGCTGATCCTCGAATATGCAGCCGGAGCCGCGGTCGTCTCCATCAGTTGGGGGGCCTATGTGGTCTCTTTCTTGCAGGATCTGCATATCCACCTACCTGTCCAGCTCATCGCTTCTCCCTGGCAAGCTGTGCAGTTGGCAGATGGCACGATGGCCCATGGTTTGATTAACCTGCCTCCCTTGTTGATTATCATTTTGCTGTCCGGTTTATTGATTATCGGCATCGACAAGTCTGCCAAGGTGAATGCCTTTCTCGTGGTTATCAAAGTGGCCGTCGTACTGATTTTCATTGCTATCGGAGTGAGCTATGTGCAGCCCGAAAACTATACCCCTTTCATCCCTCCCAATACCGGCGAATTCGGCGAGTTCGGATGGAGCGGGGTCATGCGAGCTGCCGGGGTGGTTTTTTTAGCATATATTGGTTTTGATGCGGTTTCTACTGCTGCCCAAGAAGTAAAAAAGCCGCAGCGCGATTTGCCGATCGGCATTATCGGATCGCTTGCCATCTGTACGGTCCTTTACGTGCTGTTTTCTTTGGTTCTTGTAGGCCTGATCCATTATTCGCAGCTGAATGTGGCAGCGCCTGTGGCTGAGGCGATTAATAAAACGCCCTATCTTTGGCTAAACAGCCTTGTTAAATTAGCCATCATAGCAGGCCTTACCTCAGTAATACTAGTGCTGCTACTCGGGCAATCGCGTATTTTCTTCACGATGGCCAAGGATGGCCTTTTACCCCCAAGCTTTGGCATTGTCCACCCGAAATTTCATACTCCCTGGGTGGCGAGCCTTCTGTTGATGGTTGTCGTCGGTCTTTTTGCCTGTTTTGCTCCCTTGTCCTTAGTCGGCCACCTGACGAGCATCGGGACGCTGCTTGCTTTTGCCATTGTGTGCGCAAGCGTCATTGTATTGCGCCGCACCCATCCTGAATTGCCCCGGCCTTTTAGGACTCCTCTTGTTCCCTTTGTCCCCATCATGGGAATCCTGATTTGCCTCGTGCTGATGCTATCGCTCGGCTGGGCGACATGGATGCGTTTAGCAGTTTGGATTTTAATTGGCCTGGCAGTGTATTTTCTTTATGGAAAACAACACAGTCATCTTAATTTGAAGGAGCAATAATGGAGCAGGCAGACATTGGGTTGATCGGTTTGGCCGTCATGGGACAAAACCTCGTGCTAAACATGAATGACCATGGATATAAAGTGGCCGTTTATAATCGGACCGTTTCCAAGGTGGATGAATTTTTAGAAGGTCCGGCCAAAGGGACGGCCGTCATAGGCACCCATTCGCTGGAGGAATTTATCCGCACACTGAAAAGACCCCGGCGTGTCATGCTGATGGTCAAAGCGGGCGATGCCGTGGATGCCTTTATCGATCAATGCCTTCCTTATTTAGAGCCGGGCGACATCATCATTGATGGTGGAAATAGCCTTTTCACCGATTCAAACAGGCGTACTAAAGAATTGAAGGAAAAGGGAATTATTTTTATTGGGGCAGGCATCTCAGGAGGCGAGGAAGGGGCGCGCCATGGGCCCTCTATCATGCCGGGAGGCAATCCGGAAGGGTGGCCGCATGTAAAAGAAATTTTTCAATCCATTAGCGCAAAAGTCGAGGGAGAGCCTTGCTGCGATTGGGTTGGCGACGAGGGGGCCGGCCATTATGTCAAAATGGTGCATAACGGAATCGAATATGGAGATATGCAGCTGATTTCCGAGGCTTATCACTTATTAAAGGAAGCTCTGCAACTTGATAACAATCAAATGCATGCGGTATTTAGTGAATGGAATGAAGGGGATTTGGACAGCTATCTGATTGAGGTCACTGCCAGGATTTTTACCGTTAAAGAAGAGGATGGTTCGCTCCTTTTGGATCATGTCCTTGATGCTGCAGGTCAGAAGGGCACAGGAAAATGGACGGTGACCAATGCACTGGATTTAGGCATGCCGCTGACACTGATCGGCGAAGCTGTTTTCGCCAGATGCCTGTCTGCTCTAAAAGAAGACAGGGAAGCGGCCAGCAAGGTTTTGAAAGGGCCTGATTCCCACTATAAGGGCCCCTCTGAGGAATTTATCAAGGCCATTCGTCAAGCTCTTTACGCTTCAAAGATCATTAGCTATGCACAAGGGTTCATGCTTATGCAGCAGGCAGCTGGTGAATATGGATGGAAGCTCAATTATGGAGCCATTGCACTCATGTGGAGGGGAGGCTGCATCATCCGCAGCAGATTCCTTGGTAAAATCAAAGAAGCTTTCCGTCTTCATCCTCAGTTAAAGAGCCTCCTTTTGGACGATTATTTCAGGCAAGAATTGGAAGAAAGGCAAGGAGGATGGCGCACTGTTGTCTCTCAGGCAGCTCTCCTTGGCATTTCCATCCCCTGCATCAGCAGCGCTCTCTCTTTCTTCGACGGCTACCGGACGGCAAAGCTTCCCGCCAATCTTTTGCAGGCTCAAAGGGACTTTTTCGGCGCCCATACCTATGAGCGGATCGATCGCCCGCGCGGCCAGTTTTTTCATACCGATTGGGCAGGCACCGGGGGAAAAGTCAGTTCCGGTAGTTATAACGCCTAAATCCAAAATTCAGAGTATTAGGGGCGGGTAATTAACCCGTCCTTATTTTAAATTACAAAAATGTGCTGCGTACGGCTAATTCTGACAATCCACTAGTGAGAAATGATAAAAATGGTGTAGAGTTTTTATTTATAGAGGGATTAGAGCCTGTGCCCCTTGATGGCTTCATTCATGTGGCTAAGGCTAGTAATACCATTTCCCGAAATTAAAATCATAAATTTGACTTGTGATCACCTTCATCTTTAAAAGATC
>JAJTHR010000113.1 GCA_021298935.1 Parachlamydia sp.
GCTCTACCAATTGAGCTATGCCAGCAAGCGAATGCGTAGTTATAGCAAAATTCTATTTTTCTTAACAACGCTTTTTTCAAAAAATGTCAGGTTTTTTCCTCATACTCCACGATATACTGATCTGGACGGGCTGGAACCGGGGGCTTGTCATTTTCATGGATCGCATTTCCAAAGGACCGCTCCATCAATGTGGTATAATCCACAGGCGGCTTCTGCTGCTCTTGCTGCTCGCTCTTTTGCCCGCTTAACACCTTGGCTGTAAATTTTCTCTTGCCAAGCGGCGTTACACCCCCACGGCTTTTTTCATGCTCTTTTTGCATACAGCAACTCTTATACTTTTTCCCAGATCCACATGGACATGGATCATTTCTACCCACTTTTTCCACCATATTTCCTCTATCCTTTAACAGTTTATTATCAACCAAATAGTGTACATTATTAGCAAAATCCAAAATAGGATTTTTTGTGTTATATGTTATTTTTTTAATTAGTTAATTATAACTTGCATGTCTTTGCACAATTGTATAAACTAAAACCTTTAACCTCTGCCATTTAAACAATGAATACAATTACCACCCTTGGCAAAAAATTAGAAAGCACATTCAGAAAGGCCTTATTTGACTTTGAAATGTTGAATAATGTCAGTCAGATCGCCGTAGCTTTAAGCGGGGGGAAAGACAGTCTGACACTTTTAAATTTGCTGCATGCTGTTTCAGGAAGAGGTTTTCCTCCCTTCGAGATCACCGCCATTCATGTCTCAGGCCAATTTTCGTGCGGAGCAGGCATTCAGGAAGACTACCTGCAAAAATTCTGCGATGATCTGGAAGTTCCCTTGATTACACGTGTTTCCACTCAAAAACTTGAAACTTTGGAATGCTACAGCTGCTCTCGGGAAAGAAGGCGGCTGATTTTTGATGCGGCCAAAGAGCAAGGGATCCATACAATTGCCTTCGGCCACCACAGGGACGACCATGTCCAAACCCTACTCATGAACTTACTTCATAAAGCCGAATTCGCTGGAAACCTCCCTAAAATCACATTGGTTGATTATGGCGTTACGCTGATTCGACCCCTGATATATATTTCAGAAAAATCAATCCGCACATTTGCACAGCAGCAAGGTTTTGCCCGCATCATGTGCCGCTGCCCTGTTGGACAGCAATCCATGCGAAAAAAAACCGATGACCTGTTAAACGAGATTGAACACTTTTTTCCTCATGCACGCGAAAATTTAGCCCGGGCAGGCCTGGTTTATGGCTCTCAAAAAGCTGCGACTCCCTGAATTTACCATAAAGGAACATGACAAATGACTTATTCTTTGCCAAGCGAACATGAAAGCAGGATTCTTATTCAAGGCATTGAGATCGCCCTTGGATTTCCCGATGAATTTAAATTTCAATGGATTGGCCAAAGAGATGTCCTTGATCAGCTGCTTGCTGCTTGGCTAGTCATCGATCAAAACGACATCCCGCTTAATCCGCGCCTGATCGGTAAACCGGGCGTCGGCAAAACAACCCTTGCCTATGCAGCCGCTAAAGAAATCGGCAAACAGGTTTATATTTTTCAATGCACCATGGATACACGTCCCGAAGATCTGCTCATCAGCCCGGTTGTCGACCAAAAGGGAGGGATTCGCTATGTCGCCTCAGCCCTTGTGACAGCGATGATCCGTGGGGGCGTCTGCATTTTAGACGAGGCCAACCGCATGAGCGAAAAATCATGGGCCTCCCTAGCTCCCCTCCTGGATTCACGGCGCTACATCGAATCCATTGTCGCAGGACTTAAAGTCTCGGCCGATCCCGAATTTCGCATTTGTGTGACGATGAATGATGACGCCTCCACTTTTGAGATCCCTGAATACATCCATAGCCGACTGCAGCCGCAAATTTATTTAGATTTTCCGGAAGCGGAAGAAGAAAGGCGCATTTTGAGGGAAAACCTCCCTTTTGTCGATGCATACATTTTGGAATACGTGATCAACTTCCTTCAAAAGGCTCATGCCAATCATGACAACTATACCATTAGGGATGGCATCAATATCGCCCGCTATGCCGCAAAAAGAATCAAAAAGCTCAATTGTCAGCCTGGCAACGTTGACAATCTTCTCAGAGAAGCTATCTTAATGACCCTTGGGGATGAAGCCCTTGTTCATGTCTTTTAAATAAAAGGCCTCTTTCATGCAATTAAGTGAGCCTTTTTACCTGCAAAATGAGAATGTTTTTGCCCTACCCGTTATCCATTACAACATGGAGATGGCCTTCCAGGTCGTTGCTGCGATTGATCATTTAAAGCCAGATTGCATCGCTGTCGAACTGCCGGAAACCATGCAAGCGAAAATGACTCACGCGGCTTCCCGCCTTCCCGATTTGAGCGTTGTACTGACGTGGGACCGGGAGCATCAGCCTGCCTACTATATGGCTGAGCCGTGCGATCCGATTTTCGAAGCTTTGAGAAGCGCCTCTGAAAAGGGAATTTCCGCTTATCGCATCGATCTTGACATCGATAACTACCCCTCAATTAAAGAGCCGATTCCTGATCCTTACGCCATTCAGAGGCTTGGTTTGAAAGTGTATTTTGAAATGTACGACCATGTGAAAAAAGAGAGCTGCCTGCCAAGAAATCCCTACGACCAGCAAAGAGAGCTGTACATGGCCAAGCGCCTGAAAGAGCTTTCGCTGCGCTACGATCGCGTATTATTTATTGGGGGGATGGCCCACACAAAGAGTATTTTGCAAAAAATGAATGGAAGAAGCTTCACGGCTCTCTACCATTCAGATCGGGAAGCAGTCCAGCTGTGCACACTGACCCCCGAATCAGCCCGAAGCATTATGGCGGAATGGGGTTTTCTATCGTTACATTACGAGCATGCAAGGGAAAAGGGATTTGAGAATGGGCCCTTAGACCGGCAGAAGTTAATCTTTCAACTGTATAAGCAAGCATCCGAAGAGTATAAGCAATCGACCGGTAATGCCTTTCCAGGCTATCACATGCGCAATATCATGAAATTTGTGCGCAATTACGCCCTCACTAAAGGCATGCTAATCCCTGATTTATATAAGATATTGACAGCTGCCAAAGCGTGCGTGGATCACAATTATGCCTATGAAGTGTGGGAGCTGGCCACCACCTATCCTTACCGCAAAAATATCGACAACCTTCCGGAATTGGATCTTACTATTGAAGATGTGTGGGGGCATAGCAAGCTGATCCAATTTCATTTAAAGGAGAAGGGGCGAAAAGGGTCGCTCCCCAAGCTGCGAAAAGACCGGGCAGGCTTCCGCTTCACCCCGCCCAATCCTTTCACAATCTGTTCTTTCCCTCCGGAAGACATTGCGATCGAAAAATTCGGCAATTTCTTAAAAAAGAAAGGGACCCAAATCCTGAGCGAGGAATCGTCCCGCACAATTCCCTTTTCAACAAGCCTGGAAGATGGCCTGGATACAAAAGAAACGATTCGACATTGGCATGAGAAAAAACTTTATGTCAAAACAAGGGGCAAGCCGCCCGGAGGGGTCGGCTCTGTCTGTATGATCTTTGATGAAGATAAACAGGAAGAGGGAAAGTCTTACGAGGAGAAATACCCCTGGAAGGCCACCTGGATAGGTGAGCACGATCAGGAATCGGACATGTCCTTTTATGCCACTCCCCTCGCCCATCATGTGATTGGTCCCGGAATTAGCCGCTGCGAGTATGGAGGGTTCATGATGTCCTATCCTCCGAGAAGAATGGGAAATATTTGGTATGATCCTGACTACTATGGATGCCGCAGCAAATCAGAAGTGTTGCTCGCCGCAGCCATTGACTATGCCGTCCAGCCCCTCATTGTGTATGTTGCAGGGACGCCGCCGAGAAGCCAGCTTAAAAGCTTTGCCCGCCGGTTCGGCAAAAAAATTGTCTATATTCCCATCGGACAGCTTTCTCCTAATACGATCAATAAATTAAAAGCTTTTCACGTCTTAGATGGACACGATAAGCGCAAAATCGCCGATGAATACATTTATTAATTTCTTAGAGAAAATGATCGATTTTTTTTAGGAGTGCATCTAGATGATTTTTTAGTTCAATCGGCATTGAATTTTCAGAGTATTGCTCCAAATGTTCCTTTAAGCCGTTAAGGCGGCTTTTTGCCTCCACTTCGTCTCCCATTTGATCGAGAATTTGACTCAGCTCTCCTTCAACAAATTTCATTTCACCTTCTAATTCTCTTGAGTGATCGCCTTCCATGGCTTCTTCTAAATACACAACTTCTCTGACGATGGAATCGATTTTTAAAAGAACCTGGTTAAAATAGCTTTCCCTTTTTGTCTGCAATTCTGCTGCCCAGTCGGAGGCCTGCTTAATCGAGACATCCCTTTCAATAAATACCTTTAACTCCAACAATTTTTTTAACGGCTCAGCAGTTGCTTTAACCAGCTTGCGTTCTAGCTGATTCATATTGGAGGACGATTGGGCGACTTTTAGTAGAGTTTGATTTTGGTAATCCTTAATAATTTTAATGTCTTTTTCAATCAATTGATTGGTTTTGGCAGAGAGAAGGGTAAGAATTTTTTTGTTAAGTTCTTTGCGGTCGTACCATTTCTTGTAAAGCTGCTCCCAATTTTTTAAATGACTGTCCCAATCCATTTCTGATGTTTTTTTTAAACATGCCATCGTCTCATTTAATTCGATGTTTAGCCGAATGGCATCATTTAAAAGCTCATCTAATACCTCATTGACAACAGGCAGCAACCAGGGGTCAAATTGAGCAAGCAATTTTTTCTTCTCTTCGCTAAAATGACTGACAATCTTTTCCGACGTCTCTTTTAATTCGGTAAAGTAGCTCGTGAGGACATGGTCAATGATAATCGCCTGCTGAACGAGGGAAGGAATGGATTGAATTTGGGAATAAAAGTTTTCAAGGGAGATGGAAGGTTTTGTTTTCTGACCCTTGCCTGCTTGTTTTTCCGGTTCACTATCAGGCGAAGATTTAACCATGGCCCCCTCAACATATACTATTAATTTTATCAATTTTTATCATTTATTGATACAATGCCTTTGATTCTTATCTGTAACGACGATGGAGTAAATGCTCCTGGAATAAAAAAGCTCTGGAAAGCTGTCCACTCCCTAGGGGATGCCTATGTGGTCGCTCCGGATAATGAGCAATCGGCTGTGAGTTTATCGATTACCGTGCGCTCTCCCCTACGCGTTGAAAAAATGGAATGGGAGTCCTTAAAAGAAGCAAAAACATGGTCGATCAACGGAACACCGGCTGATTGCATCAAACTTGGCCTGAATGCCATTTTACCCGCCCGTCCGCAAATCATCTTGTCAGGGATTAACTGCGGCACCAATGCCGGCCGAAACATCCTGTATAGCGGCACTGTCGCTGCTGCCATCGAAGGAGCTTTGCATCAAATTCCGAGCATTGCCTTCTCAACCTGTGATATAACGGATCCCCCCTACGAAGAAATTAAAACATCTATTCAAAAAATCGTTAAATATATTTTAAAACATTCTCTTCCTAATGGGACGCTTTTGAATGTTAATTTTCCTAAAAAAGTCCACGGGCCGCTACGAGGAATAAAATTAGCTGAGCAGGGAAGGGAACTGATCATCGAAAATCCGGAAATGCGAAAGCATCCCAGTGAAAAAAAGGTTTATTATTGGATGGGAGCAAAGCTTGCCTCCTTCCATGAATCCCCTTTCAGCGACATTCATTTACTAACCCAGGGCTTTGTTACCGTCGTTCCAATTGATATAAGCGACCTAACTAACTATCGATACTTAAAAGAAGAAAAAGCTAACTTTGAGGCGTTTTTTTAAGCTCAACTTGGAAAGTCGAACTTAAATATCTATTTAAATACATTATTAGGTTTTTTATTCAGTCGGTAACCAGTCAGCGCGGCTTGTATACACAAGTCAACTTCCTCTTCTAATTTCATTTGTTGCAGATTGGAAAGGGTTGAATTAACAACAATATGAAAGCCTTCTTCTGGTTTTACTTTATGTGCTAAAACCCTTATTTGGGGGGCTCCCAAAGATTTCACTCCCGATTGCATTAAATCCATTCCGTCTCTTAAATATTTTTGATTGTGAAGGGCAAGCCCAAAAGGTTTGGCAAAGTAGCAACTTTCCTCAAATTTTTCTTTAGGAATGCAAATCGAGTAGAGATTTCCTCCAGGAGGGCATCGTTGCATTAATGTCACTAAATCATTGCAAAGGGTATGAGCCAACTTTTGATCAGGAATATAGTCCTGTATAATAGTGATTATTAAATTATGAAGAAGTTTAGTGTCACGGGCAGCGACGTTCGTTCTTCCAGTAAAAAAGTCTAAGGCTGACTCCCACGGCTTCATCGATTCCAAATAGCAATCTCCACAGATTAATTCTCTTCTAAAATTATGATCGGTTATTCCCCTTTTGCCAATGAGCTTCTGAAACCAAAGCGCTGTTTGCGTATCTTCCTTGATGTGTTTTAAAGAGGTTTCATGTCTTAAAGGCTCATAGGCTTCGTAAATATCTGGTTCGAATTCATTTTTAAGTTGCCGTGCTATTACATTAACGAGCATAAGGTCTAAATTTTGTCCATGGTTTATGACATAGTGAGTATCCTTTAAATGCTCTCGTAATTCGAGGGATCTTCCATAAGCGACCTGCTGTGCTAAGGATAGGTTTTTCTCCCTTTTGACCTTTTGAAGAGATTTGGATATTCTTGGAATGGATTCTAAACGGCTTAATTCATTTTTCGGATCACCGAGACGCTGCTTTTCCAATTCGACGAATTCTTTTGGAAGATGAAATTCCTTATCAATATTTCTGAGCTCCATCTTGTCAAAAGCTTTACCAAAGTCTTGATGAAGATTCTTTAATTCATTAATATTATTATCAATGTATTTTAATTTTCTTTTTACTGTAATATGTTTGATTCCTATAGTTAAGATATTGAGAATGATATTTTTCCAGCCTTTATCCTCTTTTAAAATTATTTGGTCCTTTTTGTCAGTTTCTAGCTCAATAATTCTTTTATAAATTTTGTTTTCAACTCTGGATAAGTTTTCAACAGAGGTCGGTTCATAAGCGGTAATGGAACTTAAAATGTCTTTGTAGATTTGTGAAACTTTATTTGAATCCTGCTCCTTTAATAATTGATCTACATTAAGAAAATGAGAAGTTTGATCTGCTTGGGAGCGATAACTAATAATGCTTGGCCCCATAATTTCTTCTCCTTTTAGGAAGGATTTGCAATTAATATGCCAAGGAGATACTGGATTGGGGGGCTCAATTTTAAAAGTGATTACTGATCACTCACCTCTGCCAAAAGGAGCAGAGGTGAGTTCTTTAATTAAGATTAGATAATTTTTGCCTGGCAGTCTTCTGACATGTCTCAATAACCTCTCTTCCTCCCTCGATGCGGTAAACTCTTTCTAATTCCATTCTCAGAGCGTCACTAAGTTCGTGATCCAGTTGTGTAAATACAATTTCCTGATTTGGATGGCGCCTATTATAGGCTTCTGCAGACACCATCACATTACCCAATTGCTCAAACAAACCTTGAAGAGATTTTGCTGAAACCAAAAGCCGGTCTCGTGTTTGAATTTTTTGTAAATGTGTAATAAGGGTGCGAGTGATGGACCGTCCTTCTTCTTTAAAATCATTCATAGTTTTCAGGTTGATGACAAAAATAATTGCAATTAAAATAAAAATATAACTTAGTAAAAAATGACGTTTCATATGTGCAACCTTCCAAATTCAACTAATGATAACAAATAATCTCCTAATACACTACCTAAGCATCAAAAATTTTAATTTTTTTCATTGAAGGGTCAATAATGTATGCAAGTAAAATAAAAAAAGGGATGTTGAGCTTATTGAAGCTACACCACATATTTTCAAGGCACAAAAAAGATAATCGTTACTCCAGCAAGCCTTGAGAAACTCTCAGTTATATGACATTCCTTAGAAATGAGGCGATCAACTGTCTATTGAAAAATATACCACGCGCGGATAGATCTTTAAATTTTTCATCGGCATCTTTTGCGTCCCAGCTCATTGCTCGATCTTGCTAACTTATCCAAGTTTGCTGCGATCTCCGCAATGCACTGGGACATAAAATCTCGCCGCCAAAAATTTAAGAACCTACCCGCGCGCGGTATA
>JAJTHR010000076.1 GCA_021298935.1 Parachlamydia sp.
CTACAATCCCTTATAAACTGGCATCTTCCAAGCCAAAATTCCACAAACCATAATTTTTTTTCTTTTTTAATTGTAGTGCCTAAGAAAAACATGAGTGTTTTGGTAATCAATTACTTATGAAAAATAGTGTTGAAGTCAGGAGTGATCGATTATCTGATCGGGCATGAAGGCTCTTATTATTTGCCTTACCAGCACTTTGCCACTTTAGAACAATTTCAGGCCTGCTATCCCAATTGGAAAAGTGTTAATTCATTCAAACAAACGATCGATCCGGCGGGTCTTTTTAACAATGGTTTCTTAGAAGATTATCTCACTTGCGATGTCAAAGAAGACTCGTTGTTTCGGAGGGTTTTTAATCGTGTCGATGGCCAACGAAGTGAGATTAGCAATTTTTTAAATCACATTTTTATGCAATTGGATGAAAAGAAGTTTTTTACGCTTGTCGACTCTATCCTGGAAAATCCTCAATTGCATGATGATGAAATATACGCGAGTCTTTACAAGAAAATCAACCAGGCCAAACCGAATAAAATAGCAACTCTGCAAAATGCCATTAAATCTTTAAATTGTCTCAAAAAGGACTTAGGGGATCAGACAGCTCAGTTGGTTGGCTTAAAAGAGATCAATGGTTACATTGAAATTGGATATCCAGGTCGTATGATGCGTCCTTTAAAAACTCGCATCGGGATGCAAGGTCCTTTTTATGCGATCACTGACAAGGAATGCCTTGGTGATTATATTGAAGCGGGTTTTCCAAGACCCTATGATCAATTTGTTCCGTTAAGCGATTATGATCCAATTTCGGAAAAGGCCATTCCAGATGCTAGTGTAGACCTTGTCTGCATGTACATTGGCTTACATCATGCGCCTATCGAAAAACTGGATGCCTTTATCGCTTCGATCAAACGGGTTTTAAGGCCTGGTGGAACTTTTATTTTAATGGATCATGATGCCTATACGAGCGAATTGCAAAACCTTGTCAATGTCGTTCATAGTATCTTCAATGCAGCAACGGGCGTTGAACCGGCAATAAATAACCAAGAAATCAGGAACTTTCATTCCCTGCAGTACTGGATTGATCTTTTACAGTCTCATGATTTGATTTATTACTCGCATGATCCTCTTATTCGACAGGGTGATTCAACTTTAAATTCGTTAGTGCGCTTTGATAAGCCAGCTGTTGAGCCCAAGATGCAATTAGAGGGGGAGTATCGCCGAAACCAAATGCAAACGTACTTAACAGCGCCAGAATGGCAGAACGTGAGAGCCGCTCAACGCTATGCTGAATTTGTTGAAAATGAGCCAGCCTATCGTTATCCCTATTTTAGCGAGATTGCCGGTTTTTGGAAAATTTATGGCGACTCCTGGCAAGCTGCCAACAAGCATCATCGCTTTAGCGAAATAGCGCTATCCGAATACAATTTAATGAACCTATTTGTCGGTTCGACAATGACGCTTGAGTATGGAGTTAAGGGCGTGTTAGCCGCGCCTTTTGCTTTATTTGATAAAGCCAGCCACACCAAAAAAAGGGATGTTGATTCTGTGGGAAAAGAACGTATCCGTTCATTGAAAGATTACGGAAATTATATCGAACATACTCCTTTTTATAAGTATCCTTATTTTACAGATATCAAATCTTACTGGGGGGCTTATCGAAAAGAAAATAAAACTTTGGCGTCAGGGGTAAAAGGTTTGTTTTCCGGGTTAGGAATGACTCTAGAGTATAGCTTAAAAGGTATTGTAGCCGCTCCAATGTCTTATCTTTATGGGTCAGAAACAATGAAAGAGGCTGATACCACCCATCTTATCGTCCATGATCCTGAAAATGTAATTGAAGTGATTGATCCGACTATTATTGTTTTGGAAAGACAAACGGACGGGGATTTAAAGCACGTCGAAATTCCCCGTTATATGCATTTTACAAAGACAATGTTAAAAATAGCTAAAAATTCTTGTATTTCATGCATGACTATTGCTGGGCAGGATAAAATTCAATTGGATGTCAGGGGTCTTAAAGGGGTTGTACAGTCGTATGCAGGGTTAAAAAAACTTTATGAAATTTCAAACCCTACAGATTTTGAATACACTTATTCAGCCCTTGAAGTTGATGTATGTCAGCTTTGTGAAAGCATAAGAGCATTAGAAAAAGAAAATGTTGAAGTTTTATTTATTCATGATTATTAACCGGTCAGGGGTCTAATTGATTTAAAATGAAGCTGACCCTTTCTTCAACAGTCGCCTTAGGAAGGAGAACTGTTTCATAGCCAAATTTTTTATATTTAATTAGGAGTTCATCAAATTCCTTTTTTGCTGATTCAAAATCATGTTTTCTTTCAGCATCATTAGCGAAAATCTCTCGCCATGGGGGGACAAGAAAGACTCGGCGATGATATTTAAACTTGATAGCTGCTTCTTGGAAATGGCGGGGCTGTGGTTGGTCCAATTGAATAGCATCAATAATTCCTCTGTCAAAGAAAATAAATTTTTCTGATTCCTTCTGAAAATTAAACAGAAACAAATAGCGGGATAAAGCAAGTTCTAAAAATTGATTAAGATTGATCCATGGTCAGGGCGTTTTCACTAAAAACATTTGATAGTATTTAGGGTAAAATACGAGCATATATCTTCAATTATTGGAGGTACTTATGTCTCGTCGCAAAAAAATCGACCCTGGTATTTTAGAAGCATCCGAACAATTTGACGCGC
>JAJTHR010000067.1 GCA_021298935.1 Parachlamydia sp.
ATTAATTTTATTTTACAATAAAATAATAAATAATATTAAATCCCAAACGCTATTGACAGAGGTAAAATTTAAAGTTATAATATAATGAGAAGGATCTCATTTATATTGCCTTTTATCTCGGAGGATATTGTATGGGCGAAAAAACCGAGAAGGCGACCCCGAAGAAATTAAAAGATGCCAAAAAGAAAGGGCAAATTGCAAAATCTCAGGATTTGCCTGCCGCTTTTACCTTTATTGCTTCTGTGGCCGTTGTCCTTGGCCTGTCAAATTTACTTTACCACCAGTTAGCCGATTTTCTTGTGGCAACTTTCAGGGCTGCCACTCACCCTGATTTAACCACTGTGATCGTCAGCCTTTTTTATAAGGCGAACGAAGTGATATTTTTAGCTAGCATTCCGACAATGGCTCTTGTGGCGCTAGTCGGATTTGTCATTACTTTTTTAACGGTTGGTCCCGTTTTTGCTCCTGAAGTTTTTAAATTTGACATTAAGAAGTTCAATCCGGTCGACAACCTCAAATCGAAATTTAAATTAAAAACTTTATTTGAATTAGTGAAATCATTAATAAAGATCACGATCGCTTCCTACCTCATTTATCTTGTCATGTATAAAAGCGTTCCTGTGTTGATACAGACAGTTTCGATGCCTATATCGGGAGCTTTGATTGTCTTTCACGCTTTTTTAGTGGAAGTTGTTTTAAAAGTAGGACTCTTTTTTATCATTGTGGCCGTGGCCGATTTCATTTATCAAAAGAAAACATTTTCAAAAGAAATGATGATGGAAAAATTTGAAATTAAGCAAGAATATAAAAATAGCGAAGGCGACCCACACATCAAAGGAAAGCGCAAGCAAATTGCGCAGGAAATCGCTTATTCGGAAGGGCCGACCGGTGGTGTCAAGAGGGCGCAGGCAGTTGTGACAAATCCAACCCATTTGGCCATTGCGATTGGTTATGAACGGCATTTGGATGCGGCTCCTTATATTTTGGCGATGGGTAAAGATATTTTGGCTGAAAGGATTGTAAAATCAGCTGAAAAGCATGATATTCCCATTTTACGTAATATCCCGCTTGCTCATAAATTATGGGAAGAGGGTGAAATTTATGAATACGTTCCGGAAGACACGTATGAGGCATTAGCAGAAATTATGCGCTGGATCGCCTCGCTTAATGATGGAACTGAAATCCCTGAGCCTTTAAGCTTTTAATGATAATTTTGGAGAAAAAGTAGATGAATGCCATTCGAAGAATTCTTGATGGAATCACGGCCAGGCTTGGCGGCGATCGTTCACTGGAAAGAATTTCAAAATCAAGCGACGTTGCCCTTGCAGTACTCATTATCGGCATCCTGGTAATGATTATTTTCCCCGTCCCCCCGCATGTGATCGATTACTTGATTGCGATTAACCTATCCGCCTCCATCGCTTTATTAATGGTTGCCCTCTACATCCCAAGCGCTGTCCACCTTTCGATTTTCCCCTCTCTTCTGCTGATCACCACTCTTTATCGCTTAGGGTTGAACATTGCATCTACACGCCAGATCCTTTTGCATGCCAATGCCGGAGAGATTATCTTCCAGTTCGGTAACTTCGTAGTCGGTGGCAACTTCGTAGTCGGCGGCGTTATCTTCTTGATTATTACCCTGGTCCAGTTCCTGGTTATTACAAAAGGTGCCGAACGGGTCGCTGAAGTTGCAGCCCGCTTTACACTGGATGCGATGCCCGGTAAGCAAATGAGCATCGATGCCGACATGCGCGCAGGTCTCCTTGATTCCAACCAGGCGCGCGAAAAAAGATTGGCTATCCAGAAAGAGAGCCAATTGTATGGTGCGATGGACGGTGCCATGAAATTCGTTAAAGGGGATGCGATAGCAGGGATTGTGATTACCCTTATCAATATTGTGGGTGGATTGATCATCGGGATGACCATCAATGGGATGGAAGCGGCCGATGCAGCCCGTACCTATGCTCTATTATCCATTGGGGACGGTTTGATTTCCCAAATCCCCGCCCTGTTGATTTCCATCACAGCCGGTATTGTCACTACGCGAGTAACCAGTGATAAAGCCGAAAACCTGGGTAGTGAAATTTCCGGCCAAATTTTAAAGCAGCCTAAAGCGTTGATGATCACAGCCGCATTCTTAATGGGAATGGGCTTGGTTCCAGGCTTCCCTACCCCTCCATTTCTGATTGCATCAGCTGCGATTGGCCTGATTGGTTATGCCCTTTGGAGCAATGAACAGAAAGCTCTCGGCCTTATAAGTAGTGCGGGCGGAGGAACTCTTCAGTCAGCTGCAGGAGGCGATTCTTCTATCGACACTCCAGTTCGCGGCCATAAAGTTGTCTCCGGCGGCGGAGTCGATAGCTATGCCCTTACACTGCCTGTCGTTTTGGAAGCCGGCCGAGGCTTATCAATTGAAATTCAAAAAGCCAATAAAGGGGCAAGCTTCATCGACCAAATGATTCCAAAAATGCGGCAAGCTCTTTATGCCGATTTGGGTGTCCGCTTTCCAGGCGTCCACGTGAGAACCGATTCCCCCATTCTTGATAAAGATGAATACTCGATTCATTTAAATGAAGTTCCCATCGTGCGCGGTAAAGTACTGGAAAATTACCTCTTGACCAATGAATCGGAAGAAAATTTGAAGCGCTACAACCTTCCTTTTGTTTCTTATAAAAACTCCCTTGGCCTTCCTTCCCTATGGGTCGAAACCAAGCATAAAGAGCTTTTAGACAAGGCAGGCATCCGTTACTGGGGTTCGCTGGAAGTGATGATTTTGCACCTCTCCTACTTTTTCCGCCATTATGCCAATGAATTTGTAGGCATTCAGGAAGTCAAGTCCATGCTCGAATTTGTGGAAAAATCCTTTCCGGATCTCGTAAAAGAGGTGACAAGGTTGATCCCGCTGCAAAAAATGACAGATATCTTTAAAAGGCTGATTCAGGAACAGATTTCCATTAAAGACTTGCGCACCATTTTAGAAGCCCTTGGCGAATGGGCGCAAACGGAAAAAGATACCGTTCTTTTAACTGAGTATGTTCGCTCCTCTCTCAAACGCTTTATCAGCTACAAGTATTCGCAAGGACAATCGGTCTTGTCTGTCTACATTTTAGACCCTGAAATTGAAGACATGGTGAGAGGAGCCATCAAGCAAACGTCGGCTGGCTCGTATCTTGCATTAGATCCAGATTCAGTGCAGTTGATCCTGCAAGGGGTGCGCAATACGGTTTCTCCCCCCCCTCCCGGAGGGCAGCCCCCTGTGATACTGACCGCCATTGACGTGCGCCGCTTCGTACGCAAGCTGATTGAAATGGAATTTACCGATATTTCAGTGGTTTCCTATCAAGAAATCGTGCCTGAAATTCGTATTCAACCTTTAGGTCGGATACAAATTTCCTAAAATTAGGAGGTTTTTAAATGGGTCCTTCTTCATCAGAAATAAGAAGTGCAGCTTACTCAAATTTTGCCAACGCTGATGCAAACTTTGATGCCAGTATTGCAGCGACGCAAAAAACGAGTCAAACGGCCCAAGCTGAAATTGCCGAGACGAATCAGGCGGCTTCCAAAGAACGCTTGGATGCTGAAGAGCAGGGAAATGCCTCCTTGTCTGCAAAAGATACCAAGAAAAAAGACCTCACCCCTGCCCGCATGGAAAAACTTGAAAAAGCGAAAGAGGTCCAAGAATCTGTTTTAGTGCGTAAAGAAGATGCCGATGAATTTGCCGGAAATTTTGCAGGGCGGCAGGGCAACAGAGAGTACCAGATGAATGTGAGCCAGCTAAGCCAGCTGGCCCAAGATCTCGGCTCATTAATCACTTCATTCATGTCTGTCGGAGACATCATCCGCCATGTCACCGATCGTTTGAGTGCAACGGATCCCGCTTCCGGAAAATTACAAAGGCCGGATGTTTCCCAGATTGACAAAGCCTTTGAGTTCCTCCTTGAAGTTTTGACTAAGCAATTAAGTAGTGCTAAAACAGATAGCCCAGAGAGTAAACGCCTTACAGAAATTTCACAGTCGGTGCAGCTAGCAAAATCCGAGCACTATAATGAAAATGCTTCTGCCATTAACATGGCCGGAAAAATTATCGGGGTGGCAGCGGGTGTTGTCGCAGATACCGGTGGGACTGTTAAAGAAACACTTGATACCATGCGTTCGATTATCAATAACCCTCAGGATGTTCAAACCAAGCGCAAATATTACCAGCAAAATGGCGGCTATGGGGTCATGCTTGAGGAAGCAAAAAAATTGTATCATTTTATTGGGGTTAATTTAAAAAGGGCAAATATTAAAATTGAGGGAGAATCGCCGAAAAAAGAAATGCCCGTTCTTGAGGGTCCTGAGATGGCCATTTTAAATAATGAGACCAAAGTTCTTCAGGCATTGACAAGGGTTGTCCTTAATGCTAGAGTCCATTCTAGAAACGCAGAAAAATTTATGGCAAAATTAGGCCTTTTTAATGACTCAAGGTAACATGAAAGCATGAAACGGGATGTTTTTCGCTCCCATATCAACTTTGAGACTATTGCTACCCTATTTTTCGATTTAGCGGATGAAAGGTATCCTTCTTCTGATAAAATGAATCAAATGGTGTCGCGTATTGTCGATCCGATGACTTCCGACCCGCTTGAGGCTGTGACAGTTAAAATTGCTTTATTGAATTCGATGCGCGATATGATCAAGGAAGTGTCCCCTTTACGCATTTATCGCTCTTTACAGCACCGCGATGATTTTTATTTAGCAGTCATTGAGGCACTTGAGGATTTAGAGGACGAATTGGAAGAATTAGAAGAAAAGGCAATGAAAGAAGAAGAGTAAAATATGGTAAGCAGTCAATTTGATTCTGTATTAAAAGAATTTGAATTTTTTTTTAATTGCCCCCTGCAAGCGGACCAAAATAACGCCTGTTTAATCAACATGGGAATTGGCGTTTCTTTGCAAATGGAGCTCAATCGCAATGGCTTGCTACTCATCGGCAGTCGTATTGCCGATTTGACAGGCGGCAGATTTCAAGATGAGGTCCTCAAAGAGGCGTTGAAAAGCAATGGCTCCTCCCCTCCTTTTTCAGGAACATTTGGATGCGGCCCAACCTCGCATGCTTTAATTTTATTTTTAATCGTTGAGCCGGGCACAATCACTCAGGACAAAGTGACTCACCTTCTAACACCATTTATCGCCAAAGCCCAAAAATGGATAGCTGCCTTGCAAAATGGAGAAATTCCCTCCTCGGATGACACCCCCTCTTCCGCTGATAAATTACCGTTTGGATTTAAACGCTAGCAATGACAGATCCCTCTTACCTGCTTCATTCTCCCTCAGCCAAACAGTGGAATAAAATAGGTGTCAAGGCC
>JAJTHR010000326.1 GCA_021298935.1 Parachlamydia sp.
CCAAAAATAAAACCATAAAGTTGATTTGTCAGCGCTTCAGATTTAAAAGATCTTTTCGAAGTTGATATCTTTGAATATCAACAAGGAGAGATCTTTTAAAGATGAAGGTGATCACAAGTCAAATTTATGATTTTAATTTCGGGAATTGGTATTAGGTAGATTGCGAGACAGATGGAAAAAATTTTATCGAAGGCAATAGTTTTTACTATTGTCGAGATAAAATTTCTTTTCAGATGGCCGTAAGATACCTGAATTTTGGGTTTATTTGCCTGAAATTCAGGTTAACAGCAAAATTAGTCCAAACTACAGTTTATTGCTTGTGAAAAAAAGTGGAATTTGCTAATTTTCCCTATTCTAATCGGAGTATAGCGCAGCTTGGCTAGCGCGGCTGCTTTGGGAGCAGTAGGTCGGGGGTTCGAATCCCTCTACTCCGATAGTGCCCTATCTTTTCAAGATAGGGCCTTTTCATTTTTTAACAGGTAGGGAGTGCATGCACCCTTTCGCATCCATCTACTGGAACCCCCCACGAGAAGCGTTTACTGTCCCGTTCATCGACCGGCCGGTCATGTGGTACGGTATTTTATTCGTGGCAGGCTTCATCCTCGGCTACTTTATTATTGTTCCCCTGTTTGAAAGTTATCTTTCCAAAAATCGCTATCAACCACCAAAAAATTTAAGCCTCAGGGATACTGCCCGGTTTTTAGTCGACCGCATGACATGGTTTATTATTATTGGCGCAGTCATTGGCATGCGCCTTGGTCATGTCTTTCTTTATGATTGGCCTTACTATAAGCAACATCCCTTAGAAATTATTCAGGTATGGAATGGCGGGCTCGCAAGCCACGGAGGAGCGCTTGGTGTGATTGCAGGACTTGCCCTCTTTTTGCGCCAGGCAAAAAAATGGGTTCCCGACCTGACTTTCTTAAGGCTAATGGATTTCGTGGTGATCCCTACTGCCCTCGTCGGCTGCCTGATCCGGATAGGGAATTTTGTAAATCAGGAGATTATCGGAACACCCAGCCAACTCCCTTGGGCGGTCGTATTCGGCAATCCGGTGGAGGGAGGAGCAATTATCCCTCGGCACCCGGTCCAAATCTATGAAGCCATCGCTTATCTGATTACTTTCATTATTCTTTATTCAATGTGGAAAAAAAAGGGGCTTTCCCTCCCCTCAGGAATGTACTCTGGTTGCTTTTTCATTCTTGTGTTTGCCAGCCGCTTTATCCTGGAGTTTTGGAAAATGGAGCTTGGCGCCGTGATTGATCAAAGCACTTTGCAAATGGGGCAGTGGCTTAGCCTCCCCTTTATCCTGGTCGGCATTGCCTTAGTTTTTAAACAAAAGCTCTTTATAAAAGATAGTGAAGCGAATTCCAACTAATTGACTTGAATTAAATTAATATTTTTCTTCATAATTAATTAATTATAAATAGATTTGGTAAGGAGAAAAATGGCCACGTTAATTTTTGACCATAATGAAGAAGAGATCGAATTGCCGGATGATTCCCCAATCGCCGAAATTTGCGAAGAGGCGGGCGTTCCATTTGCCTGCACTGAAGGTGTCTGTGGAACCTGCGTCATTGAGATTAAAGAAGGGAAGGACAACTTAACTCCTCCCACCCAAGAAGAAGAGGATTTTTTAGGTCAGGGCACTTGCCATGAAAGACTCGCTTGCCAGTGCAGAATCAAACAAGGGCGCGTCCGCGTCTCATTTTAACAAAGGAAACTACCATGCCTTGTTGTTCAAAACCTCAACCTCAGGATGAAGACCATCATCATCACAGCTCATCCTCTTGCTGCTCTCCTAAACCGGAACGCTCCCATGGCTGCTGCTCGCCCAAAGAAGAGCCAACTAATTCTTGCTGCTCGGCTCCTAAAACGCAAAAAGAGCCTGCAACCAGGATTTCACGTCAAATGACGATTGAAGACATTTTGGGAATGTTTCCCTATAAAGCGCAAAAGCTATCCCAGGAAATTACCAATGCCGGATTGCACTGCGTCGGCTGCCATGCAGCTGTTTGGGAAACCCTTGAAGGGGGAATGCTGACTCACGGGAAAACAGAAGAGCAGATTGACGAGCTGGTCCGCCGCCTGAACGCGCTCCTTGATGAGCCGATTGATTTAACTTCCATTCAGCTGACAGAGCGAGCGGCAGTTAAATTTAAGGAAATTTTAGCAGATGAAAACAAGCCTAATTGGGGCATGCGCTTTTCTGAAGAAATGGCAGGGTGCAGCGGCTTTGAATACGTTCTGGATTTTTCTGAAAAAGCGGATGCCGATGATGAAATTTTCACTTCTAATGGAGTGGAAATTCATGTCAAGAAGCCGATGGTGCCTCGTCTGCTAGGCTCGGAAATCGATTTTGTAGATGGCCTGCGTGGATCTGGCTTCAAAATCTCCAATCCAAATGCCCGCTCTTCTTGCGGCTGTGGAAGCTCACACAACTACTAAGAAATAGCCGCCTTTTTAGGCGGCTTTTTCATTTCCCTCCCTTGCATTTTTTTATTATAAAAGTTATACCATTTCCCAAAAATAAAACCATAAATTTGACTTGTCAGCGCTTCAGGTTTAAAAGATCTTTTCGAAGTTGATATCTTTGAATATCAACAAGGAGAGATCTTTTAAAGATGAAGTTGATCACAAGTCAAATTTATGATTTTAATTTCGGGAAATGGTATTATCATCAATCTAGTCAGACTAGACAGGAGAACTTATGAATTCATGGCAGATGCAAGAAGCAAAGCAAAAATTTAGTGAATTAGTTAAAAAAGCTTGGGAAGAGGGACCGCAAGAAATTACTTATCGTGGAAAAGAGAATGCATGGCTAATATCAGCCGAGGATTATAAAAAATTAAAAAGAAATCGTGAAAACATACTTGAATTTTTTCAAAATTCACCTCATCGAGATATTAATATTCCCTTTGAACGTTCACTAGACACTCCACGAGATATTGATTGATGAGTTATTTAATTGATACATGTGTATACCACGCGCGGATAGGTCTTTAAATTTTTCATCGGCATCTTTTGCGTCCCAGCTCATTGCTCGATCTTGCAAACTTATCCAAGTTTGCTGCGATCTCCGCAATGTACTGGGACATAAAATCTCGCCGCCAAAAATTTA
>JAJTHR010000134.1 GCA_021298935.1 Parachlamydia sp.
ATCTGAATGGTTACCGCAAATACGGCCATAATGAAGGGGATGAGCCTGGCTTTACCCAGCCGCTTGAGTACAAGATGATCAAAGCTAAAAAACCAATCAGGGAAATTTACAGGGACCAACTGCTTGAGAAAAAAATATTAAGCAGAGAGGTCATCACACAGATAGAAGAGCGGTTTAAAAGCGGACTGACTGAAGCCCACTCGGATTTTCATGCAATTAAAAAAAAGGCTAAGAGCGCTCCGCCCATTGAAGAGAATCAAAAAAAGGTTCAAACAGGGGTCGATTCCGCTTCCTTGCTTTCGCTTGCGGAAGCCTTTAGTACCGTTCCAGAGGGATTTAATCTCCATCCCAAGCTTGCCCACTTGATCAACGACCGGCTTGCAAAAGTAAAAGAGGAAAAAGCGATCGACTGGGGTCTTGCCGAGCATCTTGCCTTTGCCTCGATTTTAGGGGAGGGAATTCCCATCCGTTTGTCGGGCCAAGATTCGTGCCGCGGTACATTCAGCCAAAGGCATGCGGTATGGATTGATCAGGAAACAGCAAAAGAATACTTTCCCCTAGCGCATATTAAAGATCGACAAGGCCGTTTTGAAGCGATCAATTCCCCTTTATCCGAAATGGGCGTGCTTGGATTCGAATATGGTTATAGCGTCAGTTTGGCCATTGGGCTGACGATCTGGGAAGCGCAGTTTGGCGACTTCGGAAATGGCGCTCAAGTGATCATCGATCAATACATTGCAAGCGGCGAGCAAAAATGGGGACAAAAGTCGGGATTGGTCTTATTTCTTCCGCATGGATATGAAGGGCAGGGGCCTGAGCATTCTTCTGCCCGCATGGAGCGTTTTTTAAGCCTGGCCGGCCATGATAATATGTGGATCGTGAATCCGACAACGCCGGCCCAGTTTTTTCATCTTCTTAGAAGGCAAGCTCATGATCCGGTGCGCAAGCCCTTGGTCGTTTTTACCCCCAAAGGATTGCTGCGCCATCCTGCTTGTAAAAGCGCATTGAAGGATTTAAGCCATGGCGCATTTTATCCCTTCATTGAAGACTCTGCTGTTCGAAATCCCAAGCGGCTGGTTTTTTGCTCAGGCAGAATTTACTATGATCTTTTGGCTCAAAGAGGCAGTTTGAAGCGGGATGACATTGCTATTATACGTATCGAGCAACTCTATCCCCTTGACGCCAGCAGATTGAAGAACATAGCCGAAAGGGTTCAGGCCAAGGAATGGATGTGGGTGCAGGAAGAGCCGCAGAACATGGGAGCCTGGAATTATATTTATCCACTGCTGCTTGAAATAATGCCCAAAGACCACACGCTCCACTATGCGGGGAGGGCACGCAGCGCCACCCCGGCGACCGGCTCACATTTGCTGCATGAAAAAGAGCATGAAATGATACTTAAACAGGTATTTGAAAATGAAAATTGAATTAAAAGTACCGGCCATGGGGGAGTCGATTTCCGAAGCGACGATCGGCCAAATTTTTGCAGAAGAAGGCTCTTTTGTAAAAACAGATGCTGAAATTTTTGAATTAGAGACCGATAAAGTCAACCAGGTGCTGTATGCCCCAAAGGCCGGGCGTTTAAGCTTGCTCACAAGGCCGGGAGAAC
The DNA here is from genome assembly GCA_021298935.1 of Parachlamydia sp. Lineage (GTDB taxonomy): Bacteria > Chlamydiota > Chlamydiia > Chlamydiales > Parachlamydiaceae > Protochlamydia. The sequence continues at coordinate 1,610 of JAJTHR010000134.1, forward strand.
GCGTAAAAATCGGACAAGTACTTGGGGTTATTGACATCGCCCAAGAGGTAGAGAAAGAAGAGATCAAGGAAGAACCCATCATCGATAAACCGGAAGAAAAGCCGGTGTCTCAGCCAATTGAAAAGCCTTTGCGTTTGACAAAAGAAGCGTTGATACCGACGTTTCAGAAATCATCTGAAGAAAGCCGGGAATTGCCTGCTCGGCATGAAAGAGAAACACGCACGCCGATGTCAAAAATCCGCAAAGTGATCGCCACCCGCCTTGTCGAAGCACAAGCCAGCATGGCAATGCTCACCACATTCAATGAAGCCGACCTTTCCCCTATCATTGAGCTTAAGGGACGGCATAAGGACACATTTTTAAAAAAATACGGGACTAAATTGGGTTTCATGTCCTTTTTTGTGAAGAGCGTCGTTTCGGCCCTTAAAGCTTACCCTCAAGTCAATGCCTACATTGATGGGGACGAGATTGTGCAGCGCCCTTACTTTGACATTAGCATTGCGGTCGGTACAGATAGAGGAACTCTCGTGCCGGTCGTCAGGGATTGCGACAAGCTGTCTTTTGCCGAAATCGAGCTAGGCATTGACGCGTTTGCCAAAAAGGCAAAGGAGAGAACGATTGTTCCGGATGACTTAAAAGGGGGGGGCTTTACAATCACGAATGGAGGAGTTTACGGATCGCTTCTTTCCACACCCATTTTAAATCCGCCCCAATGTGCCATTTTAGGCATGCATAAAATTGAGAAAAGGGCTGTTGTTATTGATGATCAGATTGTAATCAGGCCTATGATGTATTTGGCTTTAAGCTATGATCACAGGTTGATTGACGGAAAAGACTCGGTTTCATTCCTCGTGCATATTAAAAAATGCCTCGAAGACCCTTCAAGCCTGCTATTGGACGTATAAGATGGAAAGAGTAGAGCTAGCGGTCATAGGGGCCGGACCTGGTGGATATGTGGCAGCTGCCCATGCAGCCGCGCTTGGAATGAGGACGGTCTGTATTGATAAAAACCCCTCGCTTGGAGGCACCTGCCTGAATGTGGGCTGCATCCCTTCTAAAACTCTCCTGCATGCGACCGAGCTGTTTGAAAAAATGGCGCATCAGGGTCAAGAGATGGGCATTCGCTTCGATGCCTTGCAAGCTGATTTTAAGCAAATGATGGAACGAAAAAAAAGCGTTGTGGAAGGACTTTGCAAAGGGGTGGAAGGGCTTTTCAAA
>JAJTHR010000239.1 GCA_021298935.1 Parachlamydia sp.
AAGGGCTGCCTGAAACCGGCATCGCACCAATAAAGGCGGAAAAGAAGTTCCCCATTCCCATGCCGAAAATTTCCTGGTTGGTCGACAGGCACTGCCCCGAGCTTGCTGCAATGGCTTTTGAAGCGGAAGTCGCCTCCATCACGCTAAGAAGAGCAATCGCAAAGGCAGACGGCAAAAGATGGTTCATGATCCCCGGATTGAAATAAGGCCAATCCCAAGCCGGTATATATCCACCCTCGCGCGTATCGCCCACCGTCGCAATGGGGGCCAAGAGGGCATCCCATTGATTCCAATCCAAAAAGCTATAACCATTGGAAATGAAATATTGATAGAAGTAATTAAAAAAATAGGAGGTGATTGCGACAACGGCCAGCATGATGGCCCCCGCCGGAATTTTGCGGTCCAGCCGGCGCAGCATAATTAAAAAACCAAGGCACAGGCAGCCGATCAACGCAGTGGGCAAATAGGCGGCATGCACATGAGTCAAAATATAGACAGCCCGCTCATACAGTGATCCAAGCGTCACAGGTATTTCCATACCAAGCAAAGGAAAGGCTTGATTGATGACAAGGGCCAAGGCCACCCCTGAAACGTAGCCTATAATAACGCTATGGCTGACAAAATGGGTCAGCCGGCCCAGCTTGAAAAATGCCGCCAGGATCTGTATCGTCCCTACAAGCAGCATCAGCTGGGTCAATACCTGCATGACAACCTGCTCCTTTTCCAACGGCGAGGCATCCCTGTAATAGGTAAAAAGAATGTCGGTAATGCACCCCTGAATCAATATGGCGATGGCATTGCTTGGACCGACAATAAGATGCCGCGAAGAACAAAAAATTGCGACGATCATGGCCGTAAAAATGGAGGCGAAAATGCCGCATGACACGGGAAGCCCGGCAACCAGCGCATATGCCATTGCCTGTGGTACCGTGAGCATGGCAACAGCCAGCCCGGCCATAACGTCCGCACGGAAAGCATTCCAAGAATATTTCTCAAAATCTTTCGCAAAGCAGGTTAGTGAAATGTCATCATGATGGGGTTGGGACATGGATTTTATTAGAAAATAATACTATTAATTAAAACACTACCAAAAACTTAATTATATAAATTTGCTTTATAAATCCCAAGCATTAATTTAAAAATCCATGTGTTTTTATTTCCTTTTTATATATAGTAATTTCCATAAACGAGGAAAAAATGCCCCATTTACCAAAACTAGCCATTGTCGGCCGCCCGAATGTGGGAAAATCGGCCCTATTTAATCGGATTTGCAAACAAAAAATCGCCATTGTCGATGAAGCCGAAGGAATTACGCGCGATCGTCTCTATGCCGAAGGCGAGTTATTCGGATTCCATTTTCAGGTCATTGACACGGGTGGGATTGATGCCCGTTCAAAAGAAGTTTTTAATGAAGAAATTAAAAGGCAGGCGGAAATTGCCATTGAAGAAGCCGATACAATCATTCAGGTGGTTGACGCCCATATCGGAATGACTGAACTGGATAAAGAGGTGGCAAAGGTTTTACTGCGCACAAAAAAACCGGTGTGCCTGGCCGTCAATAAAATCGACAATATGAATCAAATCACCTTAATGCACCAATTCCATTCATTGGGCATTCATCATATGATTCCTGTTTCCGCTGCGCAAGGATGGCAAATTGCCGAGCTTTTAGAAGCCGCCTTTGAGAAGATACCTAAGGAAAATGACGACGAAGAAACAGAGCATTCAATCAAGGTCGCTGTCGTGGGACGCCCGAATGTGGGAAAATCCTCCCTCGTCAACTACCTCCTTGACGAAGAAAGATGCATTGTCAGCCCCATCCCCGGTACCACGCGCGACAGTGTGGATGTCACATTCAATCTGGAAGATAAAACCTACACTTTCATCGATACAGCCGGGATCAGACGCAAAGGGGCCGAACATGAGGTCGTCGATAAATTTGCTGCCATACGCACTCAGCGTGCCATCGAACGGGCCGATCTCTGCCTGCTCATGCTTGATGTGCAGGAAGGGATGACTGCCCAGGATAAAAAAATCGCAAATGCCATTGAGGAAGCCGGAAAGGGTTGTATTATCCTTTTAAACAAATGGGATTTGGTCAAGGGATTCCGGATGGAACATGCCTTGCAAGGCATTGAAGAAGAGGTCCCCTTTCTGAAGCATTGCCCTAAAATATTTACCTCGGCAATCTCCGGAAGAAACGTGGAAAAGATTTTTCCTTTAATTGAAGAGGTGTATGAAAATTCCAAAAAACGGATCACAACGCACCAGCTTAACAAAGTGATTGCCGCCGCATTGCAAAAAAACCATCCTCCTATGATTATGGGGAAAAGGTTGCGCATTTACTATATGGCGCAGGTGGATATCGAACCACCTAAATTCATTCTATTTGTTAATTACCCTAACCTGATGATCGATTCATACAAAAAATACCTTTACAACCAGTTTAGGGAAGTCTATGCCTTTACCGGCGTTCCCATTCAGATGCATTTGAGAGGCAAACCGAAAAGGGAGCGGCCCGATGATGGGCAGCCGCGCAAAAAAGTCGTCAGGGAGGCAAATAAGCCGGAAGACGACTTTGAAGAAGACGATTTTGAAAATGAGTATTCTTTTGAAAATGAATAAGTATGCTTGGCTTTGCTTAATGCATCCATCAAACAAATTGGACTACCACAGAGCCCACAGAGAGGGGGTCATGCCTCCATTCTGCGAATGCTTCGAGTACAGAGAAAAACCTTTCTGTGGGCTCTGTGGTAGTTTATACCATTTCCCAAAAATAAAACCATAAAGTTGGCTTGTCAGCGCTTCAGATTTAAAAGATCTTTTCGAAGTTGATATCTTTGAATATCAACAAGGAGAGATCTTTTAAAGATGAAGGTGATCACAAGTCAAATTTA
>JAJTHR010000257.1 GCA_021298935.1 Parachlamydia sp.
ATACCATTTCCCAAAAATAAAACCATAAATTTGATTTGTCAGCGCTTCAGATTTAAAAGATCTTTTCGAAGTTGATATCTTTGAATATCAACAAGGAGAGATCTTTTAAAGATGAAGGTGATCACAAGTCAAATTTATGATTTTAATTTCGGGAAATGGTATAAGACCCAAAAGGAATGGATGAGCCAAAGGGAGGGTGCGGCGTCATCTCATCAAAATTACTAGGAAGTGAAAACCTTCTTCCATAGATGCACCAATTGATTCAGACGCTGCTGAAAGGCTTCTCCATTCCCTCTGTAAAGGGCAAGAATACGGTAGCGCGAGGGAGTGGGCTGCCAGCCAACAGGATGGAGGCTAAATTGCTGTGCCAGGAAATCAGGTAAAAACCCCACTTCGCTGGAAGTCGAACAAATGTCGGCAATAAGAGACCAACTAGGCAAGCGCGCCTTAACCATTAAAGGTTGGCTGTATACCTGCCCCCATCTCTGCTGCAATGCCAGTACCTCCATCTGATCTTCAGGCAAAAGGACTGCTGTCTGAGCGCTATCCGCATTTGTGGAGTAAAGTTGAAAGCTTCCTTTTCCGAGTTCCGCTGCGATCACCCCTTCCCAAAGTGCATTATCAAGCACGAGGGCGATATCGGCCTCATCCCTTAATACAGCACCATAGGCTCGATCAGGCCGCATGAGCTTGAGCTCGATCGTTTCAACTGTCAAAATTGGTGCGATGGCTACGCGGGCAATTGCATGCGTGGTCGCAATGCGTATAGGCAGGGGATCTTGCTTCGCAACAGTGTCACGCAATTGCTGCACCCAATTTTCTGCGCGCGGCAAAAGAAGCTGCCCCTCCTTCGTCAGTCTGAATTGTCTTTTCTCGTGTGTACAAAGGGGCCTGCCAAATGCAATCTCGACACGTTGTATCGCGGAGCTTGCAGCGCTTTGACTTAAACTGTGCAAGGCAGCGGAGCGGCCCAGGTTTTTTAAATGCGCTGCTGTAATAAATAGTTCTAAATCGGCAATGCGCAGGTTTTTTAAAGATTGATTCATAAATCACTTTTTTCGATATTTAAATGCGAATATATCGACAATACAAATTTCAATCAAGCTGATATACTTATATTTCATTAAAAATAGGTGAAAAATGAATGTTTTATTATATTTTCAGCGAATTTGTCGTTTAAATTTTGGAAATTTTGAAAGGGAAGAATTTAAAAAATTTTTGCGTATGGGACTTCTGTTTGCTTTAATCATCGGGGTTTATTGGACGTTGCGTCCCTTAAAAGATGCCATTTTTATTCAGCTGGTCGATAAATTGCATTTGCCTTATGCAAAAACCGTTTCTGTTTTGGCCTTATTGCCCTTAGTGATGTTTTATACTAAACTTTTAGAGCGTCATTCACGCGAAAAAATGTTAATGATTCTGCCTGCCTTTTATGGCTTATCGGTTTTAGGCTTTGCCGTTTTAATGTCATTTTACCAAGGCTCTGCTGATGAAATCGCCGCACGGTCCACTGTATCCTATTTTGCTACTAAAGCGCTTGGATATGCCTGGTATTTATTTGTCGAAAGCTTTGGCTCCCTTGTTGTCGCTTTGTTTTGGGCCTTTGCCGCAGATACGACCGTGCCGGCTTCTGCCAAAAGGGGCTTTCCTTTAGTGGTCGCTCTTGGTCAGATGGGAGGGATTATGTTCCCCTACACGATTGGCGGGCTTCCCCATCGGCTGGGCTTGCAAACGGATGCCCTTTCAATGGTCTGTTTAGGTGTATTGATTTTAATGATTATCCCTTTGGTGCGCCATTTCCTAAAAACCACTCCTGCAAGCTTATTGGCATCTTTTCACGGAAATAATGAAAACGAAGTCGAGAAGGAGCAGGAGGCCGGGTTCCTCGAAGGTTTAAAATTAATGCTAAAACACCGCTATTTGGTGGGAATTTTCGCAGCCAATTTCATCTATGAAGTGATCGTTACAATTTTCGACTTTAACTTTAAGGTGGCGGCTGCTGCGCAGTATTCGGGGGTTGCCTTAAGTAATTACTTAAGCATTTACGGATCCAGTGTCAATACGGTTTCATTGATCTGTTTGTTGCTTGGCATCAGTAATGTCACCCGTTATTTGGGTGTGGGTGTGGCCCTGGCAGCCATGCCGCTGATTGTAGGTCTGGCATTATTCGGGTTTTTATCGATCAATAGCCTCTCCTTTTTATTTATTTTGATGGTGGGTTCAAAAGCGATCAACTATGCCCTTAATGGTCCCGCTTTAAAGCAGCTTTATATTCCGACGACGCCCGACGTGCGCTTTAAAGCACAAGCGTGGATTGAAACATTTGGTTCCCGGGCTTCCAAAGAAGCGGGCTCTATTTTTAATATGCTGCTGACACCTCTTCAATCAGCCTTTGGCGTTATTTCAGGCAGATCTTACTATCTTCTTTTGAGCGGTGCCCTAGGATTTCCTTTATTAGCTTTATGGCTAGTTGTCGCGCTTTTTTTAGGAAAAACCTTTAAACATGCCATCGATGGTAAAAAAGTGGTATGCTAACTTAAAATAGCAAAAATGAAATAGCAGCTATTTTGCAAAAAAGCGGATGGGACCTCCCATCCGTTCTTTTTGAATGCATTAAATATTAAAACTACCATGATAAGCATAGGGGAGAGGAGAATCAGGAGTCGTGCGCCCATGCAAATCGCAAATGCTAGAAGTTAAATTTGTAAATGAAATCATGTACATTTTTTGCCTGGAGCGATCGTTTGGATTGCTTGGATCTTTTGGGTCAATAAAATAGACAAAGGCTTTGTCATTTAATTTTTTTGCACCTACGAGAAGGACAGAATGGCCTGAAATCATTCTTGGATGGCGCTTTGCACCTGCACGCCATGCATAGATGTCTCGATCCGCAATGGATTGACGCATTTTGAAGGGTTTATCCATATAGGAACAATCCCCAAAAGACCCTCCCACAAACAAAGGGCCATTTTTTTTCAATTCCTCGATTAGTGCAACGCTCCCTTTGGATGGATTCCAGGTTGATTTTTTTAGACCATATGCACTGGCTGAAATGTCTCGTGCAAAAAAATCTAAATAAGGGGCCTTTTTAAGGCAATCAAGTTGATTCCAATCCATTTGCCTATATCCATTTTCCGTAGAAATATGCTCCTTGAATAAGCTTTCGGCATTATAGCCCATGGTAGAAATGAACTGATGATTGATCCTAGCATCTTTAAACCCATCTCAGTTTTTAGTTGATCTGCTATGGCAGGTAAGGAATTTTCAAAAAGAGTTTGCTGCTTTCTTCTCTCTGAGCAAAGTTTTTCAATTTTCCTCTCTTTAGAAAATCCGTCAGGCGCTTGCTTCCCTATTCTATTTCTTAAAAAATTCAAAGTATAGTACCAGCATGTATTGCCTTTGTAGGCCGGTTGGAACACTCTTTGGCGTCTTTCCCCATCCAGACTGCATGGTTGATCAGGACTTAGTTTTCCAGCCGGAAGCTCGTAAATAATGCAATTATCTGTTTTTTCTAAAATATTTATTGGTAGCATAATAACTCTTTTTAATTAGCAGGTTATTAATTTATGAAACAATTCATTTTAAAATTCAATAAAGTATAAAAATTATGTAATTTTTTTAACATTGTTCTACCATTTTTATCGTTAATTTTGTTTGAACATTCCCTAATCATAAACTTTGAACACACACCGCGTGAATAAAATTCTATTTGTATATTACTATTTAACTCACTTAAGAACCAAGAGGGTTAAATGCTTATCCGAATTTCCTTTCTACTGCTTGTTTACTTTTCATTATTAGAAGCCAGAATCATAGAAACCCGCCATATTGTTGACGTCCTGCCGCATATCGTGGAAGACTGCTGGTTTTTAGTCGATCTTGATAATTGCCTGTTTGAAGGAGCGCAGGCCCTCGGCCATGCTAATTGGTTTTATGACGAATTGCAAAAAAGAATGGAAGCAGGAATGGCGCGTGACGAGGCTATCCATGATTTTTATCCCCATTGGATTAAAACTCAAGCGCTTTGCAAGGTAAAGCCTATTGAGGAGCAATTTGTTACTTTCCTCTTACAGTTACAAAATAAAGGAATCACTATTATGGGTCTGACGCACCGCCAGCCCCTTGTAGCAGATTCGACAGCTAAGCAAGTGGATTCTTTGGGAGTAAATTTTCTAACCACCGCTCCAAGCCAAGATGCTTTTGCCTTACCAACAAAGACCCCCACACTTTATTATAAAGGTATTTTATTTGTTGGCGACTACAATAAAAAAATTGATCTATTTGAAAAATTCCTTTCTAAAATTGGAAAAAAGCCTCGCAAAATCGTTTTTATTGATGACAAAAGAAAAAATGTCGAAGAATTAGAAACGTTAACCCTGCAAGGGATTGAGTATACTGGAATCCCAGGGCGTTTTCATTAAAAAGATTTGATAGTCTACCCCAAAAATAGCTTGCCTAAAATACCCTTCAAGTACCCAGCTCCAAAAGCAGCAGCTCTCCTTACAGATGCCATCCCTCTTTCTGGGTCGACAACCACTGCCAT
>JAJTHR010000226.1 GCA_021298935.1 Parachlamydia sp.
GCGCGTATGTGCGTATGTATATATGCATAACGAGAAGGAAGAACTATTGGTGAAGGGGAAATTGAGTGGGTTGGCAGTGGTCGATCTTAGAAAAAATTAAATTAAAGCAAATTTGTGTCCAAAAAAATGGTGGCGATACACACTAATAGCATTTTAAGTAAATTATGAAAAACTATTTTGAAAAATTTAAAGCTTTTGTTCAATCTATTTGTCCGAAGATATCAGATACTGACTTAAAATTACTATCTTCTACTGCTCGGAGCGATGTATTTAATAAAGGCGATTTGTTCGTCAAGGAGGGTGACATTTGTCAAAGCCTGCTCTTTACTCACCAGGGAATATTTCGTTACTACTTTTTACATGATGGCAATGACATCACTAAGGATTTTGGTGTGGATAAGCAAAATCCTTTTTGTACGGCTTTTACGAGTTTTATGCTAGAAAAGCCCTCCGATATTTGGATAGAGGCATTGGAGAAATGCCAGGTTTGGATTTGGAATAAAGCAGATGTCCAGCCTCTTTTTCAAGGCCATCCTGCCTGGATGTTATTTGCAAAAACAATGGCTGAAAAAATGTACTTCCTCAAAGAGCAAAAAGAAATTGAAGGACTCAAATATTCGGCAGAAGAAAGGTACCGCCTTTTTTTGACCCATTTTCCAGGGCTGACTCAGCGAATTCCTCAATATCACATTGCCACCTATTTAGGAATTAAACCCGAATCCCTTTCAAGAATTCGGGCTAAGGTTATTAGGGAATAATTGGCAGCAAAAGATGTGAATCATATTTTCCGCCCGTCCAGATGGTCGTGATAGAAAATTTCCGATCTGTACTATCATTATGAAAGAAAGTGTCCGTTGTTGGATCGTCGCTTCCTCCAATTGTGACGGCGAGCTTCGTTCCAGCTTCAAATACCATACTTGTCGGCCACAATTCAATTTCAACCGGCACAATTTCTCCTGGATTGAGAAGCTGTATTTCATCGTGTGACAGATAAGGCTGATAAGGTTGACTGCGATGGGCGTCAACTTTTCGATGGGAGACCCGTAGCCATCCTTTAGTTACTTGTCCTGGCGTATGTGTGGTATTGTCCTGAAACATTTCGTTTCCATTTAAACCGATTTTTTTCAACGTCACAAAAATGTCTGCGTCATCCGTTGATGAAGAAATCCATAGTTTGAGCTTAATTGGGCCAGTAATCTCGGTATCATTTAAAAAGGGGGGAGTAGAAAACGTGGCGTTTTCAACTTGAGCGCTAGTCGATGCATTTGATTGCTCAATTATGTTTAATGAATTTGTTTGGCTATTCAGATAGTAGGGAGTCCATACAGAGCGGGCAAGAGGCCATTCATTTTCATAACGCCATGAGTACTGATCCCCGCTCCCATACCGAATGGCTAGTTTGATGGGAGGGATCGACAGCATGTCATTATGAATTCCTTTTAGAAAATAATCAAAAAAACGTTTTTGGTCTTCGATCCCTTCCTTTCCATAAAAGCTGTTGACAAAGTTACCTGTATGCATTTGCAACCATTTGTGAGAGGAGGAGGCCTGCTTGAAACCTTCTATGTTTCCTTTGCCATGTAAAGAAAAGCCACCCCAATTACCTGAAGAGTAAACAGGTATTTGAATGGCGCTCAGATTTGTGGCTGAAGGAAGAAAGCTGTTTGTCCAAAACGGATCAATGGCGAGGCGGGCGTCTGCAACAGCTTGAGGCCAATTGGGGATTTCTAAATTTTCTGCTAAAGAGCCTGGCTTAGCGTTGCATTGATTTGCAAGCACGCGGGCAGTGTACCAGCCATTTAAAAAAGTATTGGAAAGAATGCCGCCTTGACGTGCCGCTTCGCGGTAAGCATCCGTAAAACCTTCCCAGGGCACAATGGCAGCAAGATGAGGCGGATTCAATTCTGCTGCGATCCATTGCGACACAGCGTAGTAAGAAACTCCTAGCATGCCCACTTTGCCACTGCTCCACGGCTGTGTGCCTAACCACTCGATGACATCATACAGGTCATTTGCAAATGCCTCTGATAGAATACGGACTTGCCCAGGGGATTTTCCACTCCCGCGTTGATCAATGCGTACGACAATGTAGCCCTCTTTTACCCATGTTTCAGGATCTGGTGTCTCCCAGACCATGTACTTGTTCTGGACAGGAGATAGCGCGTAAGTCATCGGATCGAAATCGCTAAAATGCATGTCTTTGCAATAGGGGCCATAGGTAAATAGGACTGGGTATGACTCAACTGCATCGGAGGGACGGAAAATATCTGCCAAAACAATTCCCCCATCACGTAAAAGGATCACCTGATCTTTTTCAACAGACATCTCTGCTGAAACCACAAATAATAGTAGAAGGCCAGGCAGCAAAAATAGGCTGATAATAGTTCTAAGCATCATAAAATTTCCCTTTTTAACGGTTTAGGTTCATTAAAACCATTAACTTAGCGGGAATCAAAAATTAAGAGCATTGATCTAGGTTAAGAAAAGAGGGGAATGGGTTATTCTGGAAGCTATTGCTATAATAGAGAGTCAAGGACCAAAAGTATTCTTCAATTTTTAGTATTGCTTTAAGAATATCTTGGATGCGAAAGGACCAGTCTCTAGAAGATTTGCTTTGCTTACTTAAGATTCTCTTTTCGTCAATAGAGTTGACTTGATTAATACCATTTCCCAAAAATAAAACCATAAAGTTGGCTTGTCAGCGCTTCAGATTTAAAAGATCTTTTCGAAGTTGATATCTTTGAATATCAACAAGGAGAGATCTTTTAAAGATGAAGGTGATCACAAGTCAAATTTA
>JAJTHR010000005.1 GCA_021298935.1 Parachlamydia sp.
TCGAGCAATGAGCTGGGACGTAAAAGATGCCGATGAAAAATTTAAAGACCTATCCGCGCGTGGTATACCCATTTAAAAATAAAAACTTCTTTTTTCGATGAAGATTCATCCATTCCATCGATGAGTAATCGTTCAAAATTATATTTATTAATTTCTGCTAAGTCTTCATTGAGATAAATATAATCAATGCTATCAATAGCTAAACTTTCATTTTCATTGCTAAGTAAATTAATAAAACCAGTAGATTCATCGTAATACCATTTCCCGAAATTAAAATCATAAATTTGACTTGTGATCACCTTCATCTTTAAAAGATCTCTCCTTGTTGATATTCAAAGATATCAACTTCGAAAAGATCTTTTAAATCTGAAGCGCTGACAAGTCAAATTTATGGTTTTATTTTTGGGAAATGGTATAATTATGTCTCTGATGCATTAGAAAATAAAGTTGACTATCGATTACTCATTGAACCATGAGTTGTGGAACAATAACTAATTGATGTCACTCTTGAAAAAAAGAGATGAAAAAGAGTATATCTTTTGTTTTCAATCGATGGAAAGAGAGATCCTATGCTTCTCAAAGGCCTGTACACCGCTTTAATCACTCCCTTTACGGCCTCAGGGATTCTGGATGAAGAAGGCTTAAGGGTTCTCATCCATCATCAGCTTGCCCACCGGGTCGATGGAATTGTCATTTTGGGGACCACTGGAGAGGCTCCGACTCTAACGCAAGACGAAAAAATACGCATTATAAAAATAGCCCGCCAAGCCATCCCCGAATATTGCCATTTTATTGTGGGGACCGGAAGCTATTCCACTGTCCATACAATCGAGCAAACCCTGTTGGCAGAAAGCTTAGGTGCGGATGCCGCATTGATTGTCACCCCCTATTATAATAAGCCGACGCAGGAAGGCCTTTATCGCCATTTTGAGGCCATCTGCCGCTCTAGCTCCTTGCCCATCTGCCTTTATAATATTCAGGGACGCACCGGACAAAACCTTCATACAAACACGCTTGACAGGCTGACCGCTTTTTCCTCCATTATTGGCGTAAAAGAAGCTTCGGGAAGTATTTCTCAAATCAGCGATGTGATCGAATTGGCGCAAAACAAATCCAAACCCTTTAGTGTGCTGTCAGGAGATGATGCCTTGACACTTCCGTTAATTGCATTGGGGGGGCAGGGCATTGTTTCCGTCTTAAGCAATTTAATGCCGGGTCCCATAAAAGCCTTAACAGAAGCTGCCCTGCAAGGGAATATGACGATCGCAAGGGAGTGGCATTATCGTCTTCTCCCTCTTTTTAAAGCCGCTTTCATTGAAACCAATCCCATTCCTATTAAAGCTGCAATGCAGCTCTCTGGCCTGCCTGCCGGCCCCTGCCGGCTCCCCTTGTGCGAGCTGCAACCGGAGCACGCTGCATTACTAAATGGCCTTTTGCATGAATGGAGAGCGGTAGGCAGTTAGCCGAGATAGGTGAGAATTTTTCAAATTATTACTTGATTTCTTTTCTTTCTCTTTATAAGAAAGATTTAATGAGGTTTGAAATGAAAATTTTTCTATATTTTTGGTTTTTATTTGCTTCGTACACTTTATATGCCAAAGATGAATATAACTTATCAGTCTGTATGATTTTTAATAATGAAGCCGAATATTTACAGGAATGGATTGAATTTCATCGACTTTTAGGTGTGGAACATTTCTTTTTATATAATAATAATAGCAAAGATAATTACAAAGAAGTTTTAAACCTCTACTTAGTTAGTGGCATTGTTGAATTAATTGAATGGCCTGAAGTGGCTAATGATGTATTTCATTGGGATAAAATACAAATAGCTGCTTACAATGATTGTTTAAAAAGAGCCCAATTTAAAACAAAATGGCTTGCTATTTTAGACTCGGATGAATTTTTATTTCCTACAAATGATTGTGATCTCAATTGCTTTTTAGAAAAGTATGAAGGGGAAAAAAGCTGTGGAGGAATATTGGTGAATTGGGTTTGCTTTGGCACTTCTTGGGTAAAAAAAATTCCTAAGGATAAACTTTTAATAGAATGCTTAACTCTTTCAAATGGAGTTGGAAGCGAGACGTTTAAATCCATTGTGATGCCAAAAAAAGTGGAATATGTTTGCAGTCCCCATTATGTCCTTTATAAGGAGGGCGTTAGACACTTTACACCAAATGGAGGTTTGCCTCCTTTTATCGAAATTGAAAAAATTCGAATTAATCATTATTGGTCAAGAGATGAATGGTTTTTAAAAAATGTAAAAATCCCACGAAGACTTGTTTGGGGACTCGACCAGGCAACCTGCATTCTATGGGCGGAGGCGGCTAATAATTCCTATGATCCATCTATTCTAAGGTTTGTGGCGCCCTTAAAGACATTACTAAAAAAAGGAGAAGAAAATTAGATGGCAAATCAGTTTGACCTTTCATGAAGTCGAAGTGGTAGGAAATAACGGAAAGAGCACTCATTCAAATCGAATTTTATAAGAAATTTGCTTGTCATAAATTTTTCATTTTTCTATTCATAGAAATAAAATCCCAAATATTTTAATAACCTGAGTTTTGGGTTTATACCGCGCGCGGGTAGGTTCTTAAATTTTTGGCGGCGAGATTTTATGTCCCAGTACATTGCGGAGATCGCAGCAAACTTGGATAAGTTTGCAAGATCGAGCAATGAGCTGGGACGCAAAAGATGCCGATGAAA
>JAJTHR010000237.1 GCA_021298935.1 Parachlamydia sp.
AATTTTTGGCGGCGAGATTTTATGTCCCAGTACATTGCGGAGATCGCAGCAAACTTGGATAAGTTTGCAAGATCGAGCAATGAGCTGGGACGCAAAAGATGCCGATGAAAAATTTAAAGACCTATCCGCGCGTGGTATATTCTTTCGTGCCTTTATTGAAGTGTACTGCCTGCTCAATCTAAAAGAGACAGGTTTCCGCTTTGTGATGAAAAATCACACAACTTCGGCCTGACTGCAGCATTTTTTATACTTCTTGCCACTTCCGCAAGGGCATAGGTCATTGCGGCCGACCTTGGGACCTGCCACGACGGGTTCGGAACGATCGGCTTTTGAAGAGGACCATGCTTCCCCCTCTTCGTCCGTTGAACCTTCCTCATCCCCAGCCATCTCTTGTTGAGGCTCCATCTCATCGATCAGGGAACGATTGGTTTCCATGCGCAGCCCTGCCTGCAGCATTTGCTGGAATGTCTGCTGAGGGGTAATGATCTCAAAGCGGAAGAGCGAGCGGGCCACTTCCGAGCGCAGGGTTTTATTTAACTCATCAAAAAGAGAAAAGGCTTCATGCTTGAATTCAGTCAAGGGGTCTCTTTGACCGACCGCTCTCAGTGTCACATCCGAGCGTAGGTGATCCATATGCAACAGATGTTCCTGCCACATTTGATCATTTTTTCGGATCATGATATTGCGCACAGCTTGATGAGCGGGGCGCGGCGGCTCTCCCTGATCAAGCAGGTGAGCGGGGACTTTTTCATTTTCCCGCTTAAGTTTTTCCCTAAAGGCTTGCACCACTTTTTCGGAAGCCATCTTTTCAATTTCTTCAATATCGAGGTAATCGTGATCAAAAGCCCCTTCTTCAAAAGTGACAGGGAACAAATGAAGCAGCCATTGGCGGTAGCCTTCGGGATCCCATCCATTATTTTCGCCGCTAGTTTGAGAAAATTGCTCTGCACCAAGAGCACAAACGCTCTCAATCACCTCGGTAGCCAGCGGCTCAATATCATCCAATCCAATGATGTCATTGCGGAAGGCATAGATTTCCTGCCTTTGCTTGTTCATCACGTCATCGTACTCGAGGGTATGTTTACGCATCGTGTAATTGCGCTGCTCGACACGCTTCTGAGCCGTTTCAATGGATTTATTCAACATTCGGGCAGAAATGGGCTCCCCTTCAGGCGGCCTGAATTTCTGTAAAATGCCCGTAATGCGCGGGGATGCGAAAAGGCGGAGCAGCGAGTCCTCAAAGGAAATATAAAATTTCGAATTCCCCGGGTCCCCCTGACGCGCACAACGTCCTCTGAGCTGCCTGTCAATACGGCGCGATTGGTGGCGCGTCGTTCCCATGACATACAGGCCCCCCAGCTCAGCCACTCCCGGCTCAAGCTTAATATCCGTTCCCCGTCCTGCCATGTTGGTCGCAATCGTAATAGCCCCTCGTTTACCCGCCTGGGCAACGATTTCAGCTTCCCGGTCATTCTGCTTGGCATTTAATACGGTATGTTCGAGCCCGTTTTGCTTAAAAATCCTTGAAAGTTTCTCAGACACCTCAACCGATTCAGTACCGATCAGAATGGGGCGCCCTTTCTCATGAATGTCCCTCACTTCTTTCAGGATGGAATTGTATTTTTCCCTTTCGGTCATGTAAATTTCATCATTGAAATCAACCCGCTTATTAGAGCGGTGGGTTGGAATTTCCAATACATCAAGCTTGTAGATTTCTTTGAATTCACTCGCTTCGGTCGTGGCAGTTCCCGTCATTCCGGAAAGCTTTTCATACATGCGAAAGAAATTCTGCAGCGTGATTGTCGCATAAGTTTGGGTTTCTTTTTGAATTTCAACCCCTTCTTTCGCTTCAATAGCCTGGTGCAGTCCGTCTGAAAAGCGGCGGCCCGGCTGAGGACGCCCGGTATTCTCATCGATGATGACAATTTTGTTGTCAAAAACGATGTAATCAACATCTTTTTCCATGAGTAGGTGGGCACGCAGCAGCTGTCTTAAATTATGAGCGCGCTCCTTCCGCTTGGCATCCTCTTCCTTGATTTGCATTTTTTTAGCCATTTTGGCTTCGGAATCAAGGCTTTGGTCTTCATCGATTTGGATGTATTCGTGGCTGATGTCCATCATGACAAAATCTTCAGGGCTGCCAACCCCGCCTGTATAAGTCTGCCAGGCGTTGATTCCTTTATCTGTTAACTCGTACTCGTTTCCTTTCTCATCCACAATCATATATAATTCAGCGAGGGACTGAGTGCGCTCTTCTTTATTTTGCTCGGCATGATAATAAAGGTCCCATTTATCAATGGCGGCGCGGATGTCGGGATTTTCTTTCAGGCGCTTCAATAGCTTATTTTGAGGAGTCCCTTTACCGACAAGCCACAGCTTGCGATAGGCTTGGCTCTCAGCTTCATCTTGATCCTTGCTCTTTTTGACTTCAGGAAGAGGCAGTGAATCCAGCATTTTGCGCGCTTCTGTCGCCAGGCGGTTGCATAAATCCCGCTGATGGCGCACCAGTTCAGCCACCCCTTCTTTCAATTCATCATACATTTGACGGCTATCTGGCACAGGGCCGGAAATAATCAACGGGGTGCGCGCCTCATCGATCAAAATAGAATCCACTTCGTCAATAATGGCAAAGTAAAATCCCCTTTGGACCTGATCGAGTTTGGACATAGCCATGGAGTTATCGCGCAGGTAATCAAAACCGAATTCGGAAGCTGTCCCATAAACGACGTCGCATTCGTAGATTTCCCTTCTTTTTTCAAGGGGAACGCTATTTGTCAATGCTCCGGTTGTAAGTCCAAGCCAACGCAGGACCGTTCCTACCCATTCACAGTCTCGTTGAGCCAAGTAATCGTTAACAGTGACAAGGTGGACAGGCTTTCCGGTCAGTGCATTCAGGTAAAGAGGCATGACAGCAGTCAATGTTTTCCCCTCGCCCGTATGCATCTCGGCAATGGTCCCGCGGTGCATGGCAATCCCGCCTAATACCTGAACATCGTATGGCACCATGTCCCAGCGCTGGTCATAGCCTGAAACATGCACTTCCGTGCCGCACAGGCGGCGGCAGACGTTTTTAACCACCGCATAGGCCTCAGGCAAAATGGCGTCAATGGATTCTCCATTTTGCAAACGCTTTTTAAATTCGCCTGTCTTTGCCTGCAATTGCTCATCGCTCAAAGCCTGAAATTCTTTATCCCAACTGTTGACATCAATGATAATTTTACGGTAGCGGTTTAAAAGACGGTCATGTGCGCTGCCAAATAGTTTTTTTAAGAATCCAAACATACCTTCTCACTTGTTATAATCTGCCGAAGCTTTACGAAATTTTCGAACATACCTTTTATGGATATTTTTAAGAACAAAAAACTGCCATTATAAGGAAGAGCGGTTTTTTCTTACATTTTTAAATTCTAGTCGTACTGGGAACCCATTTCAATCAATAAAAAAATTCGTCAGGCCTTCTGTGCAGTCTTTGGATAAATTGGAAATGGGATGTTCCGTAAAATAATTTAAAATATTAAACGGCAGCCTATCCAGAAAATTAGTCAGAAGCTCATTGATTTTCTTTGGATAAGCCAGCGAATCAAGGCCCTCTAAGATCGCTTTATTTTTTAAATTTTCAAATTCTTCCACATTTTCCCTATAAGAACCCTCTTCAGACAGTTTTTCGCCTATGGCATTAACA
>JAJTHR010000363.1 GCA_021298935.1 Parachlamydia sp.
AAAAAAAAGTTCCGAAAATGTTTTTAATAACTTTACTGCCGAGCATGTTGAAAAAGGGGTGCAAATCATGGGGGCCTTGGATCATGCTCTAAAGCATGAAGCAAAGGGAATTTTCAGGGGAAGCAGAAGGCGTTTTGAAAACACACTCGATTAATCGGGGATTTCAACATTATTTTGAAGTGATCTTATTTGCTCTTCAATTTCTTCTTGCAAACCTCTGACAAAAAGGGCCAATTGCATCTCCCTCGGCCGCATCGGGTGCCGCCCGAAATTAAATGGCTCATGCCTTTGCTGCCAGTTTGATAAAGGGCTTGAAGGGGAAAAAATAGGCAAGAAGGGAAAAAAGCGTTTTCGCTTCTTTAAATTGACCAATCGTATAAAGCTGGCATGCGCGCTCATATCTTTTTCAGCTGTGTCTTCATTCAGACAACAGCTTTCTTTGCTAAAAAATCTCTTTTCCAGCATCAAATCAAGGCAAATGCGCTTCTTTTCTAAAGTTAAGCACGTAAATCCTTTTGATAATTAATAATTAATTATATAAAAGTTAGAAAAAAGTAAAGCAAGATGGCACAAGACGTTTCAAAACCAAAAAAAGTATTTTCTCCCTGGTACTACAACAAATTTTTCAAATATGGTTTTGGAATTTTGCTTGCCCTCACCATTGTTCTTGTTTTTTCACAGGTAGCCCCCATTTTAACTCCTATCATTAATTTTGCTTCTACCCTCTTCATTCCCATCGTCTTCTCTTTTTTTCTTTATTATTTCTTAAGGCCGCTTGTTTCCCAGCTCAACCGCTTGAAAATCCCTCATTTAGTTAGCATTGTCATCGTTTTCGTTGGGATTGCCGTTTTTCTGATTTTGTTTTTCGCCTTTTTATTTCCCGTCCTTGCAAGCCAGGTGTCATCGATAGCAAACACCTCTGTTGAAGCGCTTGATAAATTTAAAAACTATTCATTTTCCTTTAACCTTGAAGGTTTTAATCTAAATCTGGAAGGGGAGATCCAAAAAAGATTGCTAAATGCAATGCAATCAATTACTTCGCTTCTTAGTCAAAATATTGTCGATATTTTCAAGTATGTGACCCATGTGGCAACGATGTTGGCTGTGATCCCTTTCATCGTCTTTTACTTATTGAAAGATGACCATTCTTTTTCCAAAGGATTAGAAAAAAAGTTTCCCAATGAATTTGGCAGAGACGTCCATAAAATATTGAAAAATATTGATGAGACCCTGGAAGACTATTTCAAAGGGCTTATTATTATATCTTTAAGCGTCGGGTCTCTTCTTTTTGTCGGATATCTGATCATTGGATTGAATTACGCTTTAATTTTATCTATCCTGGCCCTTGTTCTTACCTCCATTCCCTATTTAGGCCCTTTTTTAGCTATTAGCCCCGCCATTTTAGTCGGCCTTTCGGATAGTCCCTTCATGGTTCTTAAAGTGATCATTGTCTTCATTGTTGTGCAGCAAATCGAATCTAATTTTATCTCTCCGCAGGTGATCGGTCAAAAGCTGAATATTCATCCTCTCACTTTAATTTTGTTATTACTGGCAGCCGGGTCCCTCTACGGGCTTCTCGGACTTCTCCTGGCCACTCCTGTTTACGCCGTCTCGAAGGTTTTATTTGAAAACCTCGCTAAAATCTACACTCTGCGTTATCCCAAAATACAGAAAAAGCTTTCTGAGACATCTTAAGATGTGCTATCCTCTTTGGTTTAATTAAAGGTTGTATGAAAAAGATCGCTGTTTTTTTTATTTTATTCATTTATTGCTGCTTTGCCGATCTTCCCAATGAAACAATTTATTTGACCTGGCAGCGAGATCCCTGCTCGACCCTCACTATTCAATGGCTAAGTTCCATAACCGACACCTCCACCAAAATTCATTTTCGTAAGCTCTCCGAAAATGCATGGCTTGAAGCGGACGGAGAGGCCTTCAACCTTCCTTCTTCCACCCATTATTTGCTGCATCGCGTTGAATTAACGGGTTTGCAGCCAGATTGTCAGTACCATCTAAAAATGCCTAATGAAGAGGCCCCCTATCAGTTTGAAACACTGCCCGTCAGCCTGGACCGCCCCCTAAAATTCATTGTGGGAGGGGACATGTACCATGATGAAATGCGCTACATGACCGAAATGTGCAATACCGCCTTAAAGCAAAGCCCCTCCTTTGCCTTGCTTGGTGGTGACATTGCCTATGCCGTAGGCTCTGCCCGCTCCCCTCAAAACATGGAACGGTGGGTCCAGTGGTTAAAGTCATGGAGGGGGTCGATGATCTCAGAGCAAAGGAAGCTGATTCCTGTCATTGCAGTCATTGGCAATCATGACATTCCCGGCCATTATAACCAGTCTCCGTCTGAGGCAAAAGTATTCAGCTCTTTATTTCCCATGCCTGGCGTGCAGATTTATAATGTGCTTGATTTCAGCAACTATTTGAGTCTTTGGCTGCTGGATTCAGGCCATGCAAATCCGGTGGATGGAGCTCAATCCCACTGGCTAAAGAGCACCCTCCAGGGAAGACAGAAGGTGCTCCATCGCCTGGCGGCCTACCATGTGCCCGCTTACCCCTCTGCCCGCGATTTTAAAAATCAGCACAGCACAAGCGTTCGCAAAAATTGGGTGCCCATTTTTGAAAAAGGGGGGATGCAGACAGCCTTTGAACATCACGACCATGCTTATAAGCGGACCCATCTCTTAATCAATCATAAGCCTCATCCGCAAGGGGTTCTCTATTTAGGCGACGGTGCCTGGGGCGTGGCCAAGCCACGTTCGATGAAAGGATGGAGAAGCCCTCCCTTTCTTGCAAGGTTCGCAGCAGCCAGGCATGTCACGTGTGTGACGCTGACTGCCAATGAACAGCATTACCAGGCCATTGACTGCCGGGGCAATCAGTTAGACGAATTCACACGGCCACTCGTAAAGTGAGTTAAATACTTATAACATTTCCCAAAAATAAAACCATAAAGTTGACTTTTCAGCGCTTCAGATTTAAAAGATCTTTTCGAAGTTGATATCTTTGAATATCAACAAGGAGAGATCTTTTAAAGATGAAGGTGATCACGAGTCAAATTTATATTTTAATTTCGGGAAATGGTATTAACCTGAGTTTTGGGTTTCTCTGCCTGAAAGCTCAAGTAGATTGTGAGATAGCTGGAAAAAATTTCATCGAAGGCAATAGTTTTAACTATTGTCAAGATGAAATTTCTTTTCAGATGGCCGCA
>JAJTHR010000316.1 GCA_021298935.1 Parachlamydia sp.
GAAATAATTGCCTGATTTCATAGGCAAGCAAAGCGGCATGCACGCACCCTTCCGGATCTTCCGCATTCACATGAAAAATCGGGCAATCAAAGCTTTTTGCAATGTCTGTGCAGTAAACAGTCGAACGCAAATCCCTTGGCAGGGTTGTAAACCCAATTTGATTGTTGATGACAAAATGGAGTGTCCCCCCTGTCGTATAGCCTTCCAGTTTTGCAATTTGAAAGGTTTCGTAAACGACTCCCTGTCCGGCGATGGCTGCGTCTCCATGAATTAAAAGGGGGATGACTTTGCTTCTTTTTAAGTCCTGATGGCCAAATTGTTTGGCTCTTACTCCTCCCTCAACTACGCAATTAACCGACTCTAAATGACTGGGATTTGGACAGAGCGTGACTTTAATTTTTTTTCCCTGAAACTTGACATCTTCACCTACATACCCTTTATGGTATTTAACATCCCCCATCCCTTCGAAAGATTCAGGAATGGAGGCCTCTTCAAATTCCAAAAAAATGGCGTCGTAGGATTTATTTAATAGATTGCTAAGGACATTGAGGCGTCCCCGATGCGCCATTCCAATGACAAATTCAAGGACGCCATGCATGGCCCCTGTTTCAATGATCAAGGCAAGCATGGGAATGAGAGTTTCAACCCCCTCAAGTGAAAAGCGTTTTTGCCCCACATACTTTGTGTGCAAAAATGTTTCAAAAAGTTCCGATTGATTCAGATACTCTAAAATTCTTTGCTGCTGAGAAGGATTTAATTCTTGGTTAAAAAAATGGTTTTCAATTTTATCTTTCAGCCACTCTTTCAGCTTTTGATCCTGAATATGCTGGTATTCAAAACCGATTCGGCCGCTATAAATGTTTTGCAAACGAGTACTGACTTTTGGATGAGGGACAGCTAGGGTATCTTTAGTGATAGGGTTAATGCGAGCTGCCAGGTGGCCATTGCGCCGGACTTCTTCTACCGCATCGTCTTCACTAAATGAGGCTGCTGGCGGTTTTACCGTATCTAAAGATTGAAAATACGAACCCCACCTGGGATCAATCGCTTGGGAGTTTTTTAAATACTCTTCATAGATGTTTTCAAGAAAGCTTGCGTTCGCTAGCTCCCCTTCCCAATTGTGAGGATGTACCATATGTTCTCCATTCTTTTTAATTAACGAAAATGGAAGTTTTTTTATACCAAAAATTTTGATCATTCCTATAAATTGATGCCGTGAAGACGCTTATTTTTCTCATTTTATTTTTTGGGTGTACAACAGAGAGCCATCAGAGGGTCAGGCAAACCTTCTTGAGCCGTGGAACAAAAATTCCTCTTTACCAGGCAAATGTGCCCCCTGACTGGATATCCCTTCTTCTTGAAAGCGAGCTCGATACAAAAAAACCCATTGCAGAATTTCACATTCAAGGAATTCGTGTAACCATCCATACCTTCCCCTATGAAAACCAACGAATTCCTCCCATCCTCCAGGTGGAGCGCTGGAAAGGACAATTAAAAGAATTGGATCCTGCCTCTATAAAAATCGAATCCGTGACGCAGGGCGGCTTTACCGGCTTAGTTTTCGAAGGAGAGGGAAAGGATGAACAAATGATGGCTTGGGTGCTGCAGCTGGCGGCTGACTATGATAGCCTATTGCAAATACGTCCAAGCGATCAGATCAAGCGGGCAGATATCACGATTAAAGCAGTAGGTCCCAAATTTTCAATTGAGCAACGCACTGAAATCATTCATTTTGTCAGAAGTTTTGAACTCATTGACGAACTCCCCTCCTTACGATGAATTTACTTAAAAAAATTTTTCTTTTTTTAGGAAGTGTTTATTTTGCCATTTTGCTCATCCTTTTAAGCATCTGTTTAGTGATAGCCGCAACAATCCTTGAATCGCTGACCGGCTCCCATCTCACTGCGAACGAATGGATCTATCAACACTCCCTCTTTCTCTTCATTCTTTCGCTTTATTTCATCAACATCTTGTTTTCTTCCCTTAGGCGATGGCCTTTCCAGCGCAAACATATTCCCTTTCTTATCACCCATTTAGGACTTCTTATGGTCATCGCGGGGGTAATGGCCAAACAAAAATGGGGAATTCAGGGAAACATGCACCTATGGGAGGGAAGCGGAAGTGAGACGCTTCTTTTGCCGCACGCCCAAGCTTTGCAGCTTTTTTCTCAAGATGGACAAGAGGATAGCATAGACATCCATGAATCCTTTACCTCTCCTCTCTTTCCGGGCTTAAAGATTAAACTGTTAGGCATGGTTCCGCATGCAGAGGAAAAATGGGAAACATGGATCAAAGGAGAGACGGCGACGATTCACGGCCTTCCGCCCCTTCCCGTTCATACTGGCAATGATCCCATAGGCTCACTTGCTCTTCTTCAGTCAACGCCCTGGCTCATCGCAGCCCAGAATCCTTCTAATCTTTCAGAATGCATCCAAAATGGCTACCTCGATCATCTAACATTACGTTTATCTGATTCTAAGGGGGCCCTGGAAATGCCGCTTAAAGAGGCCCTTCAAGCTCCCCTGCAGTGGAATAATAAAAATTACTTATGCGAATTAGAGTTAAATTTAACGCAACCCGCCTTAACTCTTACCGGTGAAAAAGAAAAAGGAGGGATTGCCCTGCAAGGGCATAAAGCCTTACTCAACGAAGGAAATCTCCCTTTTTTGATCGACCTCATTCGCCCCATCCCCACTCTTCTTCTGGCTAAACAAGGGGATGAGCAATTTATTTTTGCATTTGACAAATGGGGACGTATGGCAGCAAAGGAAAGTGACAAATCTCTTATTGTTTATGATCAGGGATTTGGAGGCTATGCTGTTCAAGCCGAAATCCCCTATCCGGCCTTTTCAGCAAGTCGCATAGATAAGGAGGAGGCGGACCGTCATTATTTAATAAAACAGCTGCGACATGCGTCGAGTCTTCCTTTGGCCCCTCCAGTACAATACTTTAAAAAAGAGTGTGAACAAGCAGGACTCGATTTTGCAACGCAATTTTCAGATTTTCTACTGAATAAAAATGAGCGCATGCAAGTCCTCGATTGGAAAGCTTATGGGATAGAGGGTCAAAATTTACTTTATCCGGCAAATGAGGCACCAGAATCATTTGATCGCCTCAAAGAGTATTGGGAAGACCGATTGGGTGAGGCGGTAGCAATCAATTTTTTAAACTTGGAAACCTCCGTTAGAAAACGTCATTTCCCAATTCCCCCACCAAAAAAAAGAGAAGACGATTGCCCAGCCCTCGTCCTCGAATTCCAGGAAGGGGATAATATACAAGTACTAAGTCTTTTATATGATGAAGCAGGCATGGGACTCAAATGGCCCATTTTAGGAGGGCGCTATATGGTGCGCTTCCAGCCCAAGCAAATAAAAATCCCTTA
>JAJTHR010000294.1 GCA_021298935.1 Parachlamydia sp.
CTAATGAGGCAAGGATTTTTTCAAGGAAGACAAAATTTGGATTATTCAACCGGGTATATTCAAATCCACGGCTTTGTCCGGGAGCATCCAATTCGAATGTCGATGTCATATAAATGGGGGGCATAACAGCCCCTGTCGCTTGATCTGGCTGCCAGCCCATATGGATGGTTTTAGTAGAAAATTTCATTTCAGTTTCTCAACAGCTTCACGAATTTTATCTTTGCTGATTTCATCGCGCCCTTCAAATTTCAAAGATTTTTTTGTCTTCGTGTTTGTGACTATAATGATTGGAGTGACATTAAGATTGTATTTTTCAACCACCTTATCAAAAAAATCGATACCGTTTTTGACATCCAAATAAGGGAGCTCTTTGAATTCGAGTTTGTTTTTTTTAGCAATCTTAACGATATCTTCATCAGAGGGGGTTTCGGTTTCATCAGAAAGTGCCAATAAAGCTTTGCGTGCGCTTAAGTAATTTTTTTTCTCATTGATCAGAAAGGAAAGATTGTATGGGGTAAAATTGAGGCTTTTTTTATGGATGGGGTAGTCGATAAAGTAGATGGTTGTCTGCGCTTCAATTTCAGGAATGATTTGTTCAATGATCGGTTCAATTTTTTTGCAGGAGGGGCAAAACCAATCGCTTACAATATAGACTTCAACCGGGCTATTCGGCGACCCAAAAGCCAGTTTTTGCTTCATCTCTTCCATGGTCGCTTCCGCTTCATTATGCTTGCTGATCCCCACAAAGGCTAATAAAAAGCCGAGTGTGAGAAAAGAAAGCGATGCCAATCCTCTTTTAATGAAGTTCATTATAGCTTCTCCTTTGTTCTGTTGAACGGCTTTAGTAAATGCAAAAATAGCATGGAATGCATAAGTGCATGCTGCAATGAAAATAAATAAGGCGATTGTGAGGCAAACGGGGCACCAGTGGCCGATTTCATACTTTTGGACAAGTATGAAAAAGACTTCAGCCCCGAGAGCAGAAGCAATCAACCAACCTGTCCAAGTGAAAAGGTTTGGAAAAATTTTTCCACTCCAGTGCATAATGTTTAGTAAAAGAAAAAAAAGGATGCCGACAATTCCAAAGGAAAAACCGAATAAGCGGTAGGCCTGATTTGCAGAACAGTGTTCAACGCATAGCTCCAACCAGGATAGGATAGAAAATAGGAGCCCGCCGATCAAAGCAAGGGCTGCAATCCAAAAGCTCCAAGAGGATAAGGGGGTTGGGGAAAACATTTGCTGCCTTTTTTATCAGGAATAATTAGAGACAATGATTGTTGTCAAGAATATATTTTTATGTTTTGTTTGTTTTAAATCTTAATGCGATTTACACAATAAATTTATTAATATTTAATTTTTATAAACTATTCTTCTCGAAAAAGGATTTAAAATGGTCGATGAAACAAGAGATATTGCTGGGGATGGACCTGCTATTCCTCCTGTAATTCCAGAAACGCAACAATTGACATTTGCCGAAAATATTCTAAGTCAATATATTGAATCGGGGGTGATTGGCTGCACCATTTACTTAGCGGATAAGGCTTTTGTTTGGTTACATCCGAATCTTTTACAACATCCGTTGAATTTTGGTTCTTATTTGGCAATCCAGGTGGCTGCAAGAACCTTATTGAACACCGTTCAATTGACTCAATTCATAGCGTTAAAATGCTTAGGGAATAGGGAGCAGCCTGATTACTCAGCTCAAAAAATGCTATGGAAAACGATAGGAAAAGTAGAAAACCTGGTTGAGCAAATCGATTTGACTTATTCGGATTCTTTTGCAGTTCGTACGCAAAAAGAGGTAAGAGCATTGCAATTAAAAGAGGATGATTTGAATAATATCGAATTTCTTCGCAATGAGACGATCAAAACATTGAAGAGGCTTCCGTTGTTTATTTGTACATTGCTTGCCATGCAGACAGGAGCCTTTTACGGCATCCATACCGCATTAGCCGGCAATGTTGTCCTCATTAAAAATACAGTCGGTATCCTTTTTGCTCCCTTGTCGGAATTGCAGCTAAGAGAAATAAAGAAAGGTTATCGCGAACAAATGAAGCAACAATCTGCACCGGTGCAATAAGCGATGCTAAATTTATTGATGCCCGATCCAAGCTCACTTTTTAAGCCCATTGGTTCGTGGGGGCTAGCTGCCATAGCCGGTGGGACTTATGGTTACATCGCCCGTTCCATTTCTCCAAATGATGGAATTTATCCGGCTCACTACGCCCTTTGGTTCATTGTGGCTTATCGAATTAAGGAGACCCTGGATGAATGGGAGGATCATTTTAACGCTTATTTAGGTGATTCTACACCGGCAATAAACTGGACAGAAGCTGATTCAAAAGAACGATTTCGCCTCCTTTACTGGAAAGTTTTGGAGAGAAAATCTGAAGTTGTGAAGGCAACGGATTGGGTGTTTGGCTTTTTGTTTGGATTGCGCCCTTTTGAAGAAGTCACCGAGGCGAATGTTTCTCAAAGCTCCTTTTTAGAAATGTGCCGCTACAGGACGTGGAATGTTTTTAAGCTGACAATCAAAGACCATATTAGCATTCTTAGCAGCCATCGAATTATGCAATTAGCTGGCTTTGCATTGCCGGCTCATACACGGGTCCCTTTTTTTCTTACAGCAGAAATTTTGGTAAAAAATATTCTTCTTGTTCCCTTTCTTTATAGGTATTTGAATGTGTGCGACCGCATGGCTGCGGGGTTGGAGCTGGAAGCGGCGACCGCATTAGCGGAAAGAGCGCAGTGGATCCGCAGCTGGCTGCCCAAGTTATAGGTTTCAAATAGTTGACTTAAGCAGACCATTGATGAGTTCGTAGCGTGTCGAACAGAGGCTTGCCAATTCTTTGTCGTGCGTCACTAAAATAAGAGTTTTATTTTCCAGGTGAGCGAATTCAAGCAGGATTTCATGAATCAATGCCGCTGTTTGCCGGTCAAGATTGCCTGAGGGCTCATCCGCGAAAATGATAGCGGGCTCGTTGCACATTGCGCGCGCCAAGGCCACCCGTTGCTTTTCTCCGCCTGACAAGTATTTTGTTTTAAAATGGACCCGCTCTGAAAGTCCCACTCTACCTAATAAAGCCTGAGCGCGCTTTTCTGCATCACTGCCACGAGCAATATTTTTCCGCGCAATGCGGGCCGGCATCAGGACATTTTCAAGGGCAGAATAATCCTCAAGTAAATGGAAGGACTGGAAGACAAAGCCTATCGCCTGATTCCGAAGAGTTGTGACGTTCGCTGATGTGGCTGCCTGTTGATTGATTTTGATCTGCCCTTTGCAAGGCTGTTCAAGGGTACCAAGAATTTGAAGCAGGGTGCTCTTTCCTTCGCCTGAGCGGCCAATGATCGCGACCGATTCACCCTTGGCTGCTTTTAAATAGACTCCCTTTAAAATGTTTACACAAGCAGGATGGTGGAAGTTTTTGTGGATGTCGATCGCTTCTAAAACTTGGCTCATGCTAACCTCCAGCCCGAAGAATTTGCGATGGCTTCAAAAGGCATGCCTTGATGGCCGGGATGATGCCGGCAAGCAGGGAGAGGGCGCCTGTGATAGAAAGAACAAAAAAGAGGGCTTCGAAACTTAATTCATGCGAGGCCATTTGGCCGTAAACAGAGGCATTGAACATTTCATGACCTTGCATGCGGCTTAAGAAGTAAATGAGGGTGCCTAAATGATTCAGGGTCAGTGTGGCAGCCAGGATGCCGATCAGGCTCCCCGCAATCCCAACCGCTCCTCCTGCAATTCCAAAAATCAGCGCGATGCTAAAAGAAGAAGCCCCCATCGAACGCAAGATGCCGATTTCCATTTTTTTATCGTTAACGAGAATGATCAGCATCGAAATGATGTTTGAGCAGGCAACAATGACAATAACAATTGAAATCAACATGAAAATATTTTTTTGGCTGACAAGCTCATTCATGATTTCTTTTGTAAATTCATATTCCTTATACGTTTGGACGTCGAAATAACGGCTGATCCCTTTTTGTTTGAAAGCCTGGAGGAGTTGTTCCTTCACCGAATCGGCCTGCTCGCGCCGCTCAAAACGGACATTAATTCCGTTAGTCAATGTCGAACGGTCGTTTGTCTGATGGGACGCCCGAATCAAGGATGTCACCTCAGGATTAGCCAAAATGAATTTGCCTCCGATGGGAATAATGCCGGGATCATAAAATCCTGCCACGTACACAGGGATGTAATGCTCCTGCACAAGGCTGGCAGTGGGAGCAAAATAGCTTAAATTGCCGCGGTCGCCCAAAAGAACTCCCGCTTCCTTAAAGCTTTTCGGAAGAAGGATGCCGTCGCCAATGTTTGGATCATTTGGCAAGCTAAATTTTTTTCCACCCTCTTCACTATAGATCCAAAAGGGGGAAGCGGGGCTATTTTCGGGATAGTCTGTCTGAAAGGCGGCTTGCGCTATTTTTAAATCGCGTAAGGGGACTGCTCCCTGCAATCTAGTTCCCTGCACCGGAAGTGAAACGTCCAAATAAAGGTCTTCCACCCGCTTGGCTTGAGCAATGGAGCCGGCCTTCAGATTGGCATCAAAAGGCTCGCTTCCTAATAAGAGAAGGGGAATTGTTTTTTGAACGGTTTGCTGTTCAAACAGTAACTCATCTCCATTAATATCGAGCTGACCTCTCGTTAAAATAAGCCCTTGCTCTTCCAACTGCTTTTGCATTTCACTGCATGCCTGACCGTTCGCTGGGATGAACAGGCGCAGCAGGCGGCCATTTTTCATTAGACCACAGGCTTTCCAGTGGGCAACAGATGGCAATAAGGAACGGGGAAGGGGCCAGCCGCCAGCGCGCGGTTCGACTTTTTGAAGGCGCACATGGAAAAAAAAACGTTCAAGACGATCTTGGAAGACATTTTTTGGAAAAGGAATTTTTTCTTCGGCTTCCTCCTCTTTTGTGCTTTCGGCTATTCCGATCAGTTGGAGGTAATTATTGAGGTCTCTCGCATGGATGGGGAGCAGGGTCTCTTTCATTCGGACATTATCGGATTCAAAATTGCCAAGATAGGTGGGATAGGCTAAAAAGGATTGCGTTGTGCCATTATTCAAATGAAGGGAAGGGAGATCCCGGATGAGGCGTAATTTGATGTGAGCGGCTGTCAGTTCAAAATCCTGCGCTTTTAAACCCTGGACGCCTTTCACTTCTTCGACGGCCTGGTAGGCAAGTTTCACCAGATCCTTGACTTCACCTGTTTCATTGACATCAGGGGCGGCCCAAAAAGCAGGGACTTCCTCATCATAGTCGGGGTTATAAGGATCGGTAAGAGACGCCTCTTTTTTTTCATGCAGGGTCTTAGTGTTATAGCCAGACTGTTCGCTTAAGGTGTCAATAAGGTAGTAGTAGGAATGATAATAGGCTTCTGTCGGAGTAATGCGGACAGGGGCAGTAAGGGAAGTCAGTTTGCCGACCCAATTTTTTTCCAACCCTTCGGTCACTGAAAAAAAGACGACAATCAGCCAGACGACAAGGGTAATGACTAAAATTGAAATCAAGCTGATAATCGAAACAGAAAGCTGCCGCCGGCGTGGAATGAGATATTTGCAGGCGACAGAAAGCTCAAACATGAGAGTTATTTTGTCTCTTTGAACTCAACTCTTTCCCGTACCACAGGATCATACTTCATCAAGGCCAATCTGCCAGGTGTCGAGGTCTTATTTTTTTGAGTGTAATAATGATAGTGGCTTTTTGAGCTTTTCATTTTAATATTTTCACGCTTGCTCGCCATTTTTTAACTCCATGCTTAAAAGATCATAAAACCGTTTACTTTAGCAAGTCACGCGTTAAAATTCAATGTTTTATTAACTCACCTGTGCCAAAAAGAGCAAAATGAAAGCCAAGAGATTTTGAATTAAATGAGATTGATAAGATTTGCTTATTCATCTGCTCCTTTTGCGTACGGTGAGTTATTAAAAGGAATTCGGGTCATTGCATCCAGAGTAAGAGGATCTGAGCTGCCTTGCCTAAGATATTGATGATAGCCAAGGCCGGCGATCATTGCCGCATTGTCCAGACTAAGGTGCGGTGCCGGCCAAATGCAGTTTAATTTTTCTTCTTCGGCAAATAATTCCCTTAACTTTTGATTATTGGTCACCCCGCCGCCAAAGATCACATTTTTGACTTGATAATGGCCGGCAGCCAGCACGGTTTTTTTAATAATATCATTTAAAGCGGCATGCTGAAAAGAGGCCGCCAAATCGCATTTATTTTCCTCGGTTAGCTCTAATGATTCTGTATTCTTTGGCCCCCTGATCGTATAAAGGACCGCTGTTTTCAGGCCGCTAAACGAGAAGTCAAAGGGATGCCCTTTCACCTGGCCGGCCTTTAATAAAAATTTATGAGGGTCTCCTTGCCGGGCCAGCGCTTCAATTTGGGGGCCGCCTGGGTAAGGCAAATTCATCATTTTAGCCACTTTGTCAAAGGCTTCCCCGATCGCGTCATCCACCGTTTGTCCGATTAATTGATAGCTGCCGATTTCTTCCATTAAAACTAGGGATGTGTGTCCGCCTGACAGGACAACTCCGAGACAGGGAAATTCCACAGGTTTTTCATGGGACATCAGGGCAGCGTACAGATGTGCTTCAATATGATTAATGCCAATCAGTGGTTTTTTTTCGGCGAAGGAAAGGGCTTTAGCCGTATTGAGGCCGATTAATAGGGCCCCGATCAATCCAGGGCCTTTTGCAACAGCTATTACATCAATTTCTTTAATAGTGACGTTTGCCTCTTTAAGGGAGCGGTCGAGCACGGGAATTATTAAATCGATATGGCGCCGGCAGGCAAGCTCGGGGACGACACCCCCATATTCCTTATGCAAATCAATCTGAGAGGCGACCACATTAGATAGTATCTCTTTGCCATCTTTGACAACCGCACAGGCGGTCTCATCACAAGTGCTTTCAATGCCAAGGACTAACATAATTGACTTGCTGCCTCATTGTCCAGAATCCAGAAGGCTTTGCAATGGGGAGTGCCCACTCGCTGGACAGGCCAGTTATCGGGATCGTAGGGACCTGCCAGCGTTTGAGCCACAATGGGCGCCTTGTTTTTTCCTAGGGCATAAATACAGATGCAGCGGGATAAATGAATGCATTCATAGGTCAAACTCATGCGCCATGTTTGTTTTTGCGGCACGTGATTAGCAACAACTAACCGGTTTTTGGCATGCAGCGCATGCGTTTTAGGGAACAGGGAGGCTGTATGGCCATCTTCACCTACCCCTAGCATCATTAAATCAAACCGGCCGGAAGGAACCCAGTTGCGGATAAGCTGTTCATACTTCAAAGCTTCTTCTTCAATGTCCTTTTCTGCAACCATCCGAAAAATATGCTGATTTAACAGGGGGAGGGCAGTTAGGCCGGCTTCCATTGCCATTCCGTAGTTGCTTTCCGGGTGATCCGGCGGGACGCTGCGCTCATCGCTCCAAAAACAAAGAACTTTTGTCCAGTCGACGGCCTTTCTGTAAAGAGGGTGGCTTAATTTTCTAAAAATTGCATTGGGGGTCTGTCCACCGGAAAGCGCCACAGCAAAAAGGCCGCGGCTGGCAATGGCTTCGCGCCCTATTTCTAAAAATTGTTGCACGCAAAAATGGAGGGTTTCTTCCCTATCACCGGGAATAATGATATCCCGCTTTTCGTCAAAGTGTTTCAGTTTTTGCTGCCAGTTATAATTTTCCATTTTTACTCCATGTCATACTGCTGACAAGCGCAAGCATCTCTTTATAATGAGAGCTTGGTTTTTGATAAAAAATTTCCTGCATAAAGCCCCGTCCTGTACGCAATGTCGGAAGAAATAAAGTAAAGGGGAGCTGGCATTGGTACTGATTGCACGTATGGACGATGACCTGGTTTTTATCTTCACGCACCATTTGAAAGACAAAGCCATTATGCGAGGAGCCTTCTATTTCAATGATCTCTTCTGGAAGCAGGTCTGAGCGTGTTTTTCCAATCAAATGGATCTCGAGGGGGCGTCCCTCTTTTTCGTAAATCAGCTGAATGTCATCTCCCTCTTTTTTCAAAGACTTGAATTCCCATCCAAAACGGGAAGCGAGCCAGCCTTGCAAATAGAGCGCCTGGGTATCCGGATGTTTGAAAAAGCTGGAGGGGAGTTTATTATAGATAATCTTAATCCTATTGGCCGCTTGGAGTTGGTTCAGCCTGTCTTTGCTATCGAAAATTTGGGAAATTAATTCACGCCATCCGGCAATCCGCGCCCAATTCATATCGATGATATCGATGGATGAAGTCAAAACATGTTTCATGTGCTGGCTGAACGATAGAAAATCCTCTGAACACTCTGAATCGAAGATAAGCCGAACAGCAATTTTTTGCAGATGGGGAAGGATTTTATTTTCAGTTGTGGGGTCTTCTCCCCAAAGCAAATAAATCGGTAAATCAGGTGCGAAAAGGGGAAGAATTAAGAAGGGGACTTGTTCCAATCCATTGCCCGATGCCTCGATTGAAATGCGTGCATAATCTGATGGATCTTCAGTTTCTTCAAAAATTTTTAAATTGATAAAATCTCTTTCGTTAGAGCGCTCGCCTTGAATAAAAATGATC
>JAJTHR010000077.1 GCA_021298935.1 Parachlamydia sp.
TCAGCTATTCGGAAGGTTTCAAGGAGCTTTGAACCGCTCTCTTCCGCAGTTTTCAAATGAGCAGAAGGCTGCTTTAAATGAGCAGCTCATGAGTCAAATGCAAACGGCGAAAAATAATGAAAGAATCGAATTACTGCAAAAAACGATTGCACGTGTTCCAGATGATGTAGCCGCCCAACTGCCTGAAAGCATTGATAAGGTTAGGGGGTTTTTGCATCTGTTTAATCGACTGCTGCGCGCCCGCAATTATATTGAAAATCTGCAGGACAAGCAAAATGAGTTACTGGCTAGTTTGAGCGATAAAGCGGGAGTTTTTTTTGATGATGACTACCTGGCGAAGGTAAGAGGCGCTTTGGAAGTTAGAAAATCGCTTCAGGAATACCTCCAAGAAATCAAAATCAGCCAGGGCGTGGGCTCGGAACAGGCGGCGCTGAGAATCTTACGGGAAATTTTGATTGAACATATTGCCTCTGAAGAAATTAATGAGGGGGAAAGGGAAAAAAATAAAATTCTTTTAAGTCATACCGATCAGCTGATCACCCTTTTAACAACGCCAAAAGAGCAGATCAGCCTCCTGTCCGACGTCTTAGGAATCGATAAAACGCTTGAACAAGCCGTCAACGCAATGCGATTCATTGAAGAAGAATTTCATTCACGCATTGAAGATTTAAGACTGGAAAGCCAAAAAGAGAGCATCCATGTAAATCTTTGGGGATCGGCAAAAGAGTGGGCCCTGCAAGGGATGCAAGCCTATGAGGAAATCAATACACTTACTCGTCAAAATGAGCGAATCACTAAAGAATTAGATGCTTCTTTCGAAGGCACTTTAAGTATGTTCCCTGAACTTACAAATGAATTCATCGCCTTAGCCGGACTCAATCAACAAGAAAATTTGGGATTACCTGAATCTGTCCGGGAAAGGGTTTGGCCTTTAATTGAATCGGGAAAACTGCCTATCGCGCGGGCTCTTTTTGCCTTTATGTCTCCTATGATGCAGCTGATTCTTCAAAAGAATGAGAATCAAGCCAAAATCGAAACCCATGAAGGTAGCGGTTTTGTGTCCGACCTTATTGAAATAGTTTCAAAGAGTGCAGTCAAACAGCTGCCCGATTTTGTGGCGAGTTACGTTCCTCTTACAAGCCGCTTTTTAGAACTCGCCGGCATCCCTGTAGTGATTACTCCTGAGGAGCTGGCTTTGAAGTTGGATAATGAGCTATTTAAAATGGGAGCGCGCCGGCTGAAAAAAAAGCATTTAAAGCCGATGGCAAGAGATCTTTTGCCGGAAGGGAGAGCCTTAGCCATCAATGCCGCAAAGCTTGAAGAAGCCCGTGAAGAGGGTAATAGCGCGCTTATCCGCTCACTTTCTAACGAGCGTGCGCAGCTTAAAGACGCCTTGGCAATAAAAGAAGAAACGTTTGCGCAAGCGCTTTATGACATGGTGATGGGAGGGCAAGATTCCCTTATTGAAATTATGCAAAATTTTGATCCTGAGGGTTTAAAAGCCGATCAGGAGCGTTTCATTGAATTGCAGCTTAGCCATTTAGTGCGGCAGCTTGGCAAAATGGATTTAAATAAAGCCGCTTTTATTAAAATATTTGAAAAAACCGCTCGTATCGAATTGAGAGAGGGAGAGCGAAAACGACTGGCTAAAATTATAGGATCTGAAAAGCTTGTTGAAAAAATAAATAAAATTCTTTGGACACCAGAAGAAATGGGGGAAATTGTCAACCAGGTGTTGCCAGGAAACACCTCTTTCGGCCCCTTCATTTCCAACCAATTGCAAGCCTTCATGGCAGAAGGGGATCCGGCTTATCAAGCTCCAAAAGACCTGCTTCAGGGCACGGTCGAAGGCTTCTTGTTAGCCGGCTATGTATTCATGCTGGAACAAAATCCGGGCCAAAGCGTGTTTGAAGTCATTGGCGGCAAACTGAATAAAATGGTTAAAAATCCGGCGCTTGAAGGATTATCGAGAGAAGAAGCCGCAAGAATCATGTGCCAGGATCTGCTCAATGAAGTTTTTGGTTTAAGAAAGCAGCTGCCCGGCGTGCCGCCTGCATTGCAAAAGACAGTCAAAACATCCATCCAAATCGCTGCTTTTGAGAACTTAAGCCCACTTCTTTATCCGATTATCGAAAAAGAAATGGCAAAAGTGCGGTTGAATCAGGCGTCCGGTTCCAAGTTTTTTGGCAATTTAAGCAAGGCGTTGGCAAAAGATCCATTTACCCTCCTCCCTTCCCTCTTTGGCAGCCGTGAGCCCCTAGGAAAAGAGATTTTCACTTTGCTGGCCGAACGGGAACCAACCGATGAGGAATTGTTAAACTTTATTGAGGAATGCCAGGCGATTGTGCAAGGGGACGATATTGAAGCGACTCCTCGCTCGTTTTTAAAGGCATTTTATAGGGCCGTTCAAGAAGAGCCTGGCGAGGCTGAGTACAACACACTTCTTAATCGTTTAGAAGGGGAAGATAGAGGAGCTGTCCTAGCGCTTATCAAAAAATTCAGCGCCATTGTCATGACACCGGAAACGATTGCTGAAATCGCGAAGAGCGCCGTGCCTGATTTGGATGTCCATTTACAAAGGGAGCTGTCTGACCAGCTGCAAAAAGCAACAAGGGGAGGCAGCGCCGCTTATCAAGGCATCGCTTCGTTTGCAGGGGAGTACATTGAAGGGATGGCAGTTCGTTTCTTCCAGCGGGTGGCTGAAAAAAATCCTCCTGTTCCCGGCAAAGATTCTTTCGTTGTTCTGACAGAAAATTTACTAAAAGCAGCAGAGAGGCTGTATACAGAAGCGCAAACCGATGAGCCGATCGAGGCAACCGCCCAGCGTTTCAATGACAAGATTTTTAAGGAGGTGTTTGGCATTGATTCAGAAGAGGCCTTTGAAGGCTTCCCTGAGCCTGTGAAAGAGCTGTTATACCAAACAGTCGGAACGCTTATCACTGATAATGTTTTGAAAATTCATGCCGGTATGAGTCAATTTGAAAGTGCCCGGCCAGGAATTATTGAGGCTAGAGAGGAATTGAAAAGATTTGGTAAAAATGCGGCTGGAGAGGCCTTAGCTGTGATTTTGGCAGAAGACATTACAAAGGCGACCATGGATGCTGTACCGTTTATACTCACCCAGGCGGGCCCGCAAGGGATCCGCACCGTGAATATGGTTCAGCGCGTCATTGATGACAATTTAGACCAGCTTGCACGCGGCGGCCTGGAAGCGGCCCGCCTCATTCATAATTATACTAAAGCGCCGCAGATGAAAACGATGCTGGAAGAAGCATTGACCGGTGCTGCAGAGCCGGATGCGGTGGTTGCAGGCAAAACAAAAGCCGCCGAGCTTGTTAATGGGCTAACTGTCGATACCCTAAATAAGCTTTTTAGCCGGGTTGTCGATTTTGAAGATAAAAAAGGAGCTGCCTTTAACCGCAAGCTCTTATCAGGTGTTCTTGGCGTTGTCGGTCAGCATCTTAAGACCTACAATGAGGCGAAAAAACGGGCCCAGTCAGCTGGAAGAAAAGATTTCACATTTGCTGAATTTATCGCAGCCTCCGGAGGAGCCTTGCACCCGGCTGTTCCAGTGAAACCATTGACGTTTGAGCGCTCAATTGCTGCCATTAATGAGGGATTGCGTGGCAGGCTGAATGCCAGCCAAAAACAACAATTACAAGAGGAGTTTGCAGAAATGGTAGCCCTTGAATTGAAAGGCGACCTGGTGATCACCGATAAATTGCTTTTGGAAACAATCACACAAGTTTTAGGAGGCGATCCACTTCCCCGGAGCTTACGTAAAGCCATTTTCAAAAAAACCGGCGAGATGTCTGTTCGGTCGATGATTCGTGCTGAGGGGCTTGCGCATAAAGACCAAAGGGATGAGAAATTTTTCAAGCCGGCTTCTGAAAACATGCTCAGGCTTTTATTCCCTAATGGCAAACAGGATTTGACTTTCATTCCTGATGAGATGCGTAGCATTGCCTGGAAAAGCTTAAAGACGCTTGTGCTTCCAGCAGTTCTTGGGGCTGTGACTGAAACGCTCTTAGATGAAGAAATGGTCAAAGGGGTCATGGTGAGCATTTTACAATCCACTGAGAAAACCCTGAAGAAAGAGTTCGTTTATAAAGAAGCGCCACCGGCCGAGGATCCTTCTTTAGATTCCCTTGACCAGGCATCAGGCGAGCTTGCGATCCAATTAATCGATTTGCTTGACATGCCAGTTTTTGTGAAAAATCAGATCAAGGACCCAAAAACCGGGCAAATTAATCCGTCAGTTGCAAAAAGTTTAGGAGCAGCGCTGCGGGCTCAATTTAATGGCGATTTTTTAAAAGAGACAATAAAAACAGGCCTTGAATCTGCCGTCGAAAGGCAAAGAGGCAAGCCGACTGTCCACTTTACCCCTTATTCCGATGAACAAAAAGAGGCAAAGAGGGCGCGCAAAATTGCAGAATATGACGATGAAATGAAAAGGCTTGTTCCAGGCATCGCAGATGCAAGCGTCTCTTTTGCCATTGAAAGCTTTTGGAAAACAGCGCAAGCGAAATTCGATGCTTTGATCGAAAGGGCGTTTGGCTCGATTGGTGTAAAATTAAAAAAAGCTTTGGATGACATTTTTAATTTTGTCTTTTTTAAGATTATTGGATCGATTTTCTCCTTCCTTTTTGTTCAAAGCGGCTTTAAAGAGTGGTTGAGAAATACCTTCCATTCTGTTTTAAGGCTTGATGAAAATCGAGAAAGAATCACTGATATGTTGACTAAGATTCCAGAAGGGCAGCCGATTGATATGCATCCTCTTCACAATGAGGATCTGGTCTTTAAAATCGGAGATGTGGTGCAAGAAGCCATTAGAGATGCGATCGGATAAAATAAGGAGCGTGCCTCGGCACGCTCCTTATCGTTTGTTTTAGTGTACTTTTATCGTTTCCTGCCCTATACTTTTGCAAATGATTAAAGAAAAAAATAAAAAATTCAAAATTGTTACTTTGGGCTGTCGTACCAATCAGTATGAATCCCAGGCTTATCAGGACCAGCTTCTGGCGATGGGCTATGAGCAAGCCACAGGGGATGAAGCAGCTGAAATTTGCATCGTCAATACCTGTACGGTGACCGAATCGGCCGACAGCAGCAGCCGGCACGCCATTCGGCAGCTCGCCCGCGAAAATAAGGATGCGAAGCTCCTAGTGACCGGATGTTTTGCGGAAAGGCAGCCAAAAATCATCGAGGAGCTGGGCGGCATTCCTGTTCCAAATCTGGAAAAAGAAAACCTGCTGCAACGGGTCTTTCCTTCCATTGAACTGCCCGAATTTTCAATCAAACACTTTGATTCCCACACAAGAGCTTTTGTCAAAGTACAGGACGGATGTAATTCCTTTTGCACTTACTGCATTATCCCCTACGTTAGGGGACGTTCCCGTTCGCGCGCGCTGGCCGATATTCTAGCCGAAGTCGAAAGCCTCATTGCCAATGGTTTTAAGGAAATCGTCATCACTGGGATTAATGTCGGTGATTTTGACGGCGGCGTGCAACAAGGGGAACCCCCCGTCCGACTGGCTGAACTTGTACGGGCAGTTGATCAAGTGCCTGGACTTGAAAGGCTAAGGATTTCATCCATTGATCCCGATGAAGTGGATGACGAATTGGCGGATGCCGTTATTAATGGCAAACATACGTGCCCTTCCATGCACATCGTCTTGCAATCGGGCTCAAATGTGATTTTAAAAAAAATGAACCGCAAGTACACGCGCCAAGTTTTTTTTGATACGATCGATCGGCTGCGCGCCGCCCATTCTGATTTCACTTTTACAACCGATGTCATTGTGGGATTTCCTGGGGAAACAGAGCAGGATTTTGCTGAAACGATTGAAGCCATGCGCTATACAAAATTTGCCAAGGTGCATATGTTTCCCTATAGCGATCGCCCCCGCACCCGTTCGGCTTTAATGCCTAATAAAGTGCCGCATGACATCATGAAAAAAAGGAAGCATGAGGTACTTCGAGTGGCAGAGGAGACGGCCTATCAGCTGAGGGAACAATTTGTCAACCGGACAATGACAGTTTTAACGGAAAGCCCCGATACATCCCGGCCGCATGAAACGGGCGGCCATACTGAAAATTTTTTGATGGTTTGGACTCCCTCTGATCAACCGGTTGCCAACCAAATGATCACCGTAAAATTAATTGAAAATACCCCTGCAGGTTTGATCGGGCGCAAGATATAATGGCTGCCATTTCTATTGCTGAAAAATTAATACCCTTTAGCCATACTCCCGGCACTTTTGCTTTGATCCCTTTTACCACTTATGCGGTCGAAGCGTTTCCCTCTTTATTTCGCATCTATGAATGGGGGGGAAGAGAGCCGCTACTTTTAACGACGATGCAATTAGGTATTCAAGGGCCATTAAGGGACTTTACTCTACTGTCGGATTTAGAAAAGGGACTGATTAAAGTGCGTTTGAGAAGCGGTACTGGCTTCTATGAATATGAATTGAGCGGCTCGCATGAAAAGGTGCTTTTTAATTTAAAACGAAGTCCAACAGGTAGCCTCTCCCTTAATGAAAAGAGTGCATTTTTAAATTGTCCCTTATCTATGATTGAGGGGCGTGCGGTAGAGCATCCAAAGATTTTCGAAAAATTGTCTCTTGGAAATCATAAAAAACAAGACATTGATTTGATTTTGAGGCGCCAAGACTTAAAAGAAATCCTTCCCCTTTTTTATTCTTTTGCTCAAAAGGTTCCTCTTTTAATTGAAAAGAATGATTTGA
Organism: Parachlamydia sp.; assembly: GCA_021298935.1. GTDB lineage: Bacteria > Chlamydiota > Chlamydiia > Chlamydiales > Parachlamydiaceae > Protochlamydia. The sequence continues at coordinate 6,747 of JAJTHR010000077.1, forward strand.
ATCTTGAATCCATCCTTTTAACGCCTATGGAAAAAGGCTATGAGTGGTGGAGCGACTTTTTCTTAAGTTATTTTAAGGCATTTTTAACGCCCGTCTGGACAGACGAGCGTTTTTTAGGCCTTCGTCAATCTAATCGTTCTCTTCACTTCTCTCCCCTTTTTTTAATAAACAAGGCATTTAATCACTTGCGTCTCATGTTTATCACTGCGCAAGACGGCTGCATTAAAA
>JAJTHR010000211.1 GCA_021298935.1 Parachlamydia sp.
AACTGCTCCCTAATCAAAGCTAATTGATTTTCAGCTTCTTCTTTTGCTGTAGAGGCCACGTTTTTCTGGGAAGAAAGCTCTTGGATCTCGTTACGCATGGTTTGGACTACGCCACTATTTTGGTCCATTTGAGCGGTTAATTCCTGAATTCGAAGTTCGAATTGTCGAACTCTTTCACTGATAATGTTTTGAGTAAAATTTACATGAAGGTCTGAGACTTCATTTATTAATGTGCGTATTTTTTCAGGTTCCCTGCTTATGATTCCAATGCTCTGCAAAAATTGGTGAAATAAATGTTTTAATTTATCGCAAAAACTACCTTTATAATTAGAAACAACAAAATATTTATTTCTATATATTGCTAATTGGGGTTGTTTGTTTTCTAATACTAATTGTTTAAATTCATTTAAAACGCGAGCATTTTCATAGATGTAATTATTAATCAATTTTAATCCTTTTATTATTAAACGGTTGGTTCAACCGGAATTTGCTGTCTGCGCAGACTGTCATGATAGAGGAAGGATCCCCAGCGGGCAGAATAGTAAAGGGTGGCTACAACAATGGTGGTAGGCATTGTGATGATAAGGAGGGGAGTGCTGATCCCAACCAGGCAAATATTTTCAAGAAGTGAACGCTTTGCGTTATAGACAACGTTCACTTTTTCAACGATCTCTTTCATGGTGTCGGCAAATATAAAACCTGCTGTAAAGCCTAATGCAAAAAGATTGTGGTGCAAGCAGAATAGAGGGAATGTGATTCCGGCCTGGACAATAATTTCCACTGCCACGCTGTTTGTGATCACGGAAAGGGTCGATAATACTGTTGCTACGACATGTTCAGTCGGCTCCACGATCAATCGCTCTGAGTAGTATTGAATGGATTCAGTCATGTAAACTCCTCGTATTAAAAACTATTTCCCGTTATTATACAGAATGGGAAATAGTTTTAATATCATTTTAGTTCAATTGCTTCTCGTCTTCTTCTTCATCGAAATCCCATTCATCAAGATCGGAAGCGAAAATTTCATCCATCAAACTGTTCAATAATGTCATGTGAGCAGCCAAATCGACTTTAGTATTGAAGTCAAGTTCAGAAGCGTCGCCTACATTTGCAATCTTTGATTTGATGATCTCAATGACAGCATTGATAAACGCACTATACGGCTCCAAGCTCGCATCCGCTTCCAAAGCAGCATCGATGTCTTCTTTTGCTAAATTTAGGTCTTCTTCAATTTCTGTTACGTTTGGTAACTGAATAAATTCACTTTCCATAATTGTTCCTTAAGGGGGTTATAAAAAAATTGTGTTTAGAATTGGCTTTGCGGGCTGATTCTTGAACGGCCGCAGGGGCTGACATGAACATAAACAGGCTCGCCGATACCAAGTGGCTGGTCCATGCCTTGTACTATCGTCAAAAGAGCGCCATCATTTAAGCGAACCAGGTATTCATAGGCTGTTTGCTGTTTTAACTTCTTTTCCACTAGCGTTCCTGACACTGCTCCGGCAATCGCTCCAATGGCCGTCGGCAAAAAATGCCCTCTGCCAACCGTACTGCCAATGACGCCGCCTGCTAGACCGCCCGTTGCCAGGCCCAATTGATTTTCTTCAAGCTGTTCGCCCTCTTCAACGTTAACGACGCGGATGTTTTCAATCACACCGGTATAAGTCATAGACACTTCTCCCACCTGCCTGGCAGTGTAAACATTCGAAGAAATTTGTCTGGCGCAAGAAGATAAGACCACTACTCCAATAGTAAAAACTACGATTTTATTTATTAATTTGATCATTTCAAACCTATATTATTTATTTCGCGATTACTATTCAAAAATTAGAGTCCCAATTTACCCCAAGCGAGGTATTTTCACAAGGATAAAGAGTTGGGTATAAAAAAATGAAAAAAATTTAAATTATTTAAACAAAGTTACTTAAGAAATTGGTACAGGGAAAAGGATTTACCGGGATGTCAAAAAATTGGGGTTGAATTAATGCCTTTAATTTGCCAAATAGAAAAAGAAGCACTAAGACCTTCATGCGGGTGGTTGTTAATGAAAGATGAATTGGAAGAATTTAAATTATCCAGGCAGGCCAAGGCGAAGCTGAAAGATCGTGATTTGCTGAGAAAAGAACTTGCCGAGGGAAAAACGGCTCAGGAAATTGTTGGGCTGACAGATTCAAGCATGGCAAAATTTTATAAAGCCGCCTATGAACTCTTTGAGTATAAGCGCTATAAAGAGGCAGCCCATGCATTTTTATTTTTAGCGACACTGAACCCTCATATTCATGATTACTGGTTGGGGCTGGGGATGGCCACCCAAATGCAGCAGGATTATGAAGCGGCTATTGATGCCTATGAGCTGGCAGCTTTATGCAGCATCGCCAATCCGGTGCCCTATTTTTATCTGGCAAAGTGCCTATTCGCCATCCATGACAGGGATAGCGCCCTGCAGGCGCTTGATCTCGCCATTGAGACGGCAGATGAACTGGAAGAATACGCAGATTTAAAGATTCAGGCACAGGAGGCCAAGCGTATTCTGCTCAAAAATAATTAGAATTTTTTGAACCACAGAGAAGCTGCACGAGAACAGGAGAGAGAGCAACAGAGCCGATTTGCTTTTGCTCTCTTTGTGTTCTCTTGCCGCTTCTCTGTGGTTATACCATTTCCCGAAATTAAAATCATAAATTTGACTTGTGATCACCTTCATCTTTAAAAGATCTCTTCTTGTTGATATTCAAAGATATCAACTTCGAAAAGATCTTTTAACTCTGAAGCGCTGACAAGTCATCTTTATGGTTTTATTTTTGGGAAATGGTATTATTTTATTTCATGTCTGCAATTTTCTTTTGCAGCATTTCATTGACTGTGGCGGGCGACGCCTTTCCTTTGCACAGCTTCATCACCTGGCCGACTAAGAAGGCAAAGGCCTTGTCCCGGCCCGCTTTGTAATCGGCTATCGATTGGGCATTTTGTTCCAGTACTTGGTCGACATATCCCTCGATTTCTCCGGTGTCCCTTAAGGGTTGGTAATCAGGGTTTCTAGCCACGATTTCCACAGGATCAAGCATCGGGTTGGCAACCATTTCATCTACGACGCTTTTAGCGATTTTACCCGTAATGGCCCCGTCTTCGATCAGGTTGATTAAATGGCTCAAAAAAATAGGCTTTAAGCCAATAGTCAGGACACTTTTCCCTTTGTCTTTCAAGCGGCCCGGGAATTCGACGAGCAGCCAATTAGCGAGGTTCTTGGCATTTTTGCACCCTTCCATCGCCTCTTCATAGTAATCGGCCAACGCCTTATCGCTTGTCAGGGCAAAAGCCTGGTGGGTGGATAAGCCGAGCTGGCGCATATAGCGCCGCTCCCGCTGCAAAGGAAGCTCGGGCAAGCTCAGCCTGATCTCTTCGATATAATCATCAGTGAGAAGCACAGGGACAAGGTCAGGTTCGGGAAAATAGCGGTAATCGTCAGCGGACTCTTTTTTACGCATCAGCACAAGCGCTTGCTTCTCGGAATCCCATCGGTAGGTCTCCTGTTGAATGACCTGCTCATGCGGGACTTCCGGGTTCTCGGTATAGGCCTGGATTTGACGGCCGACTTCGGATTTAATGGCCATTTCCATAAAACTGAATGAATTCATGTTCTTAATTTCAGCTTTATTTCTTAACGTTTTTTCGCCTCTTGGGCGCACGGAAATATTGGTATCAATGCGCAATGACCCCTCTTCCATATTGCAATCGGATGCGTCGATGTACTCGAGGATCGCTTTGACCGCCATGGCATAAGCGACAGCTTCTCGCGGCGTATGGATGCATGGTTCGGAGACAATCTCAATAAGGGGGCAGCCGGCCCTGTTGTAATCGACTCCCGCAAAGTTGGTGAAGTGCTTCAGCATTCCTGCGTCATCTTCGAGGTGAACCCGGTTGACTTGAAAAGTTTTCTCTTCCCCTTCAACTTCGGCTATCACCACGCCCCCTTTGACGATCGGTTTATCATACTGGGTAATCTGAAAATTACGCGGACTGTCAGGATAAAAATAAGATTTTCGATCAAATTTGCTGAATTTGGCGATCTCTGCCTGAATGGCACAGCCAAACTGGACCGCTTTTCGGACCGCTTCCTTGTTTAATACTGGCAAGGCGCCGGGCTGCCCGGTGCAAACTTCCGTAATATTCGTATTAGGTTCGTCGCCGAAGCGGTTAGGAGCAGTGCTGAATAATTTTGATTTAGTGTTCAGCTCGACGTGAATTTCAAGGCCGATGACAGCTTCCCAATCGTTATGCGAGGGGTGAAAATATTTATGGCTCATGCGGTTAGCTCCTCTTTAGCGAAGGGGGGAATGGGGTTTCTTAAGTCAAGTTCATTTTCCATCGTTTGGGCGGCATCTAAAACATTTTTGTCGTGTTTTTGAGAGCCGATCAACTGCAGACCCATCGGCTTGCCATCATGCGTGAAACCGTTGGGGATACTGACCGCTGGCAGGCCGGCCAGGTTAATGCCAATGGTATAAATATCCTCTAAGTACATTTGCAATGGATCTTTAATGGCGCCAATTTCAAAGGCCGCAAAAGGGGAAACGGGAGAGGCAATCAAATTGCATTGGGCGAAGGCTTCCCGGTAGCTGCGCAAGATCAATG
>JAJTHR010000185.1 GCA_021298935.1 Parachlamydia sp.
GATTGCGCCTAAATTTAATTGCAGGGATTTACAATCGAGATAATGTGGGTAAATGAAATGGGTTACGCAAGATGTCTATTTTTGAAACGCAAAGAAGCAGCAGAAAGCACAAAGATTAAAAATTCATTTTTACCATGCACTTTCTCTGCGCTCTCGGCTGCATTTGGACCAAGCCGGAATTGGGAAAGGGGTTGAAGTCGAGGTTGAAACATAACTAATTTCAGTATAAACTCCCTGTTTTTTTCTTAAGTTTAAGTCATGCATAAAAAATTAGGCGCGATTTTAATGATTGCCGGAACATGCATTGGCAGCGGCATGATTGCCTTGCCTTTGGTGCTAGCCAAAATCGGCATACTACCTAGCCTGTTTCTCATGCTTCTGACATGGGCACTTATGTATTACACATCGCTTGTGAATCTTGAACTGAATTTGCAGGCGGGCAAGGGAATGCCCCTTGGCGAATTGGGTAGAAAGTTTTCCGGCCCCATTGCCGAGTGGATTGGAATGCTTTCCTTAAAAATTCTCTCTTTCGCCTTGCTGGCCGTTTTTATTTATGGCGGCTCATCGATTTTAAAAGAGCTTTTGGAGAACAAATGGAACGCCTCCCTCTCATTCTTTTCAATCGCCACCGTCTACACCCTTGCCGCTTTTTTGATTCTTTCATTGCCAATCAGGTGGATCGATTATTGTAATCGGCTGCTATTTATCGGCCTGATTGGAGTGGTTGCCCTTCTCATTTTCGGGCTTGCTTGGTCGATTGATTGGTCCTTGCTCCCCCTCTTTTCCGAGAATTCAAGCTCCCCCTCGGCATGGATGTCCCTCATCCCCATCGTCTTCACCTCTTTTGGGTTCCAAGTCATCTTTCATACATTGACAAATTACTGCCAAAAAAATGCATCCATACTCAAACAGGCCTTTTTTTGGGGCAGCTTGATTCCGGCTATCGTGTATATTTTATGGACATGCAGCATCCTGAGCGTCGTCTATGCCGACGATCCGGCATTTTTTCAAATAATGGCTGACGGAAAAGCGGAAGTAGGCGAACTCATTCAGGTGCTAAGCGGCATTTCCAAATGGCATTCCGTCCAGCTGCTCGTCTGGTGGATCTCATTGCTCGCTATTGCCACCTCTGTCATTGGAGTCGGAATAGGCCTTTGCGAATCTATTCAGGGACTTCTCCCTAAAAAACTTCTCTTGCGCAATCAGGCAGCGGCTTTAACAGCTCTGTTCCCTGCCTACGTAGCTGTCTTATTTATTCCTAACGCATTCTTATCAGTGCTCGGATTCGCCGGAATGATTTTAGCGGTCATCGCCATCCTGCTTCCCGTTTATTTATTCAAGCAATTAAAAAGCCATGATTATCATTATGGGGAATTATACAATAAACCCTTGCTGATTACTTCTTTTGTGGCAGGCCTCATTGTAATTATTAGCGAGCTGTACAACATGCTATGATCCATTCAAGCAAAGCCCAGGAAATATGGGAGCAGCAGGCCGCTCCGTTTACCGAACTCATCTTAAGCTGGAATGCATTTCGCCCGGGCGCCGGACAGTACATTTTTTATCTTTCTGTGAAAACAGCCTCCTGGTCTCCCTGGCTGTCCTACGCCGTTTGGGGAAGCAAGGGGCAGGCAAGTTTTAAACATGCAGCCCCCTTTGGCCATATTTTTCAAGATACTCTTCAAATAACGCATGGCAAAGCGACTGCTTTTCGCGTAAAAATTGTTTGTGAAGGAAATGCTTCATTAGACGCCGTTGATCGCCTGCATGTCTACACAAACGGCGATGCGCAGGAAGCCAGCTGCTCCCTTCCTTCCCCCATTCGACTGAACGTGCAAGGGCTCTCTCAAATGATCCTTCCGCATCGACGCTGCAAAGATTTATGCTCCCCCGCAACAACGACTGCCGTCTTAACCTATCTGACAGGAAGGCAAACAATAGACCCTCTTTTTTTGGCGGATCAAGTTTGGGATGCAGGCTTTGATATTTACGGCAACTGGGTTTTTAACGTGGCAGAAAGCTGGACATATTTAGGCGCAGGGTGGACGGGCTGGGTGCAAAAGGGCATGACCTTGATTGATATTCATGCCTCATTATTGAAAGGTGTGCCTGTGATTGTGAGCGTGAAAGGCCCTCTGGCAGGAAGCGCCGCCCCTTATGCGAGCGGCCATTTATTGGCAGTCGTGGGCTTTGAAGAGGCAGGCGTGCGATGCATGGATCCGGCCTTCCCCGAGCACAAGACAAACATTTGCTATCCCATTCCCAATTTCTTATTGGCTTGGGAAAGGCGAGATTATCTCGCTTATCTTTTTAAGAACGCACCTTAAGTAAGAGCAGCAGATGAATAAGCAGATCTTTTGAATATTAATTAACTTCAAAAATGCTCGCAATATTAGTAAAATATTGCTTGCTTTTTGAATTAATTGATTTTTCAAAATCTCTTATACCATTTCCCAAAAATAAAACCATAAAGTTGGCTTGTCAGCGCTTCAGATTTAAAAGATCTTTTCGAAGTTGATATCTTTGAATATCAACAAGGAGAGATCTTTTAAAGATGAAGGTGATCACAAGTCAAATTTA
>JAJTHR010000128.1 GCA_021298935.1 Parachlamydia sp.
CTTGGCGATCATCGAATCATAGTTGGGCGGAATCGTGTAGCCGGAATAGCAGGCGCTATCCACACGGACATGGGGCCCCCCTGGGGGTAAAAAATACTCCAGTTTACCGGGGGATGGAGAAAAGTGCTGAGCGGGATTCTCGGCATTGATCCGAAATTGTATCACATGACCGTTGTAATGAATGTCTTTTTGACTGAAAGGCAGTTTTTCGCCCCGCGCAATTTTTAGTTGCTCCATGACAAGATCAATCCCCGTTAATTCTTCAGTCACAGTGTGCTCAACCTGAATACGGGTATTCACTTCCATGAAATAAAAATTATTCTCCTGATCAAGTAAGAATTCAACAGTGCCCGCTGAATAATACTTGGCTGCCTTCACGACACTGACAGCAGCCTCCCCTATTTTTTGCCTTAATTTAGGAGTTAGCGCGGGACTTGGAGCCTCCTCAATCAGCTTCTGCCGGCGTCTTTGCGTCGTACAGTCCCTCTCTCCTAAATAGACATAATGGCCGAATTTATCCCCTAAAATCTGCACTTCAATGTGCCGTGGATTCATGATCATTTTTTCAAGGTAGACGCCAGGATTACCAAAACTCGCTTCCGCCTCAGCTCGCGCTGCGGCAAAATGCTTGGTAAATTCCTCTTCATTATGAGCAATGCGAATCCCCTTCCCTCCACCGCCTGCTACTGCTTTTATAAAAAGCGGAAAGCCCATTTGTTCCACTACTTTCAATGCATGCTGGATATCATCCACAATTCCTTCCGATCCTGGAATGACCGGACAACCGGAGGCCTTGGCTGTCGCTTTGGCCTGGGCTTTATCGCCAAGCATGGCAATGGAAGTAGGCGAAGGCCCAATAAAATTAAGGCCACAACTTTCGCAAATGGATGCAAAGTTAGCATTTTCACTCAAAAATCCATAGCCAGGGTGAATGGCATCAGCACCTGTGATTTCGCAAGCCGACAAAATATTGGGAATTTTCAAATAGGACTTATGCGAGGGAGCCTCTCCTATACAAATGGCTTCATCAGCATGCAAAACATGGAGCGCTTCAACATCCGCCTGGGAATAGACCGCAACGGTTTGCAACCCTAAATCATGACAGGCACGGATGATACGGACGGCTATCTCGCCCCGATTGGCAATTAATACTTTTTGCATGGGTGCTACTCAACAACACGAAATAGCTTCGTCCCAAACTCGACGGGCTGTCCCGACTCGACAAGCACTTCAGCAATGGTTCCTGCAACATTCGCTTTGATTTCATTCATGACTTTCATAGCTTCAATGATGCAGACAACACTATTCTTATCAATCCGATCACCCACTTTGATGAACGCAGGATCATCTGGAGAAGGGGATGTATAGAAAGTTCCCACCATTGGTGAAGTGACAAAAAGACTATTAACGTCTGGCTTGGCTGCCTCTTCTTCAAAATAGCGGGAGGGGGCCATTTCAGAGCCACGCGAAAGGGCGGAATCTGTCCGGTTTTGCAGATAAAATTGCTTGAATTGTTCCTCCGATGGCAGGTGAGAGGGCTCTAAATTAGACTCAATCGATTGGTCGTGCCGCTCTAAAAGAAGCTCAAAATCATCCTGTTTTAAATGCAGCTTCTTAGTACGTGTTCTACCCATGACAGACATGAGTTCTTTAATATGCTTTAATTCCACTTAAATACCCTTAACTAATGAGTTTTTTGCGAGCGAAGGAAGATCACTTCAGCTGCTGTTGGTTTTCTGCCGAGGGCTTGATTGCGATGAGGAAACCGTCCGAACTGTTCAATGACTCTTTGATTCTTGCGGGCAGCATCCAGAAAACCCTGAACATTTCCTTTTATCGGTTCAGGCGATTCATACAGCAATCGAAGATAGGATGCTACCGACAGATCCTGAAATCTTTTTTCTTCGGATCGCTCTAGTGGAAGATAAAAGAAAGCTCTCTCAATGGGAAAAAGTTTTTTATCATCCCCTTTTTGAATTCCTTCAAGAACAAGTCCTCTTGCCATTGGATCTAAAGCAAAAGCTTTTGTCGTTTGAGGATAAAGATGGCGTGAAAATTGGTCAAGCAAAAGGATCAAAGCCAAGCGTCCACGAGGGGTTTGCCTCCATTCATTCAAATCCCCAGCTAAAGCCTGATCAAAAAACTCCCGATAATTTGATTCAATAAAGTGGGTTGTTTCGGGTCCTCCCCTCCAGATCACTTCTTTTTCTTGGGGATAGAAAGCCGGATCCTTTAATTCGCCAAACCAAAATGTGAGCAGGTCTTGATAGGCCTCTAAAGCAGGATTGGGCTGACTTTTATCAATTTGCAACGGTTCTTCACAGGGCAAATATGTAATAAGTAAACTTGAACATGCCAAGGCAATAACAAATTTTTTCATAAAAATTTAGACCCGCTGAATGTATTCATTGGTTTTAGTATCCACTTTAATGATATCGCCTGTTTCGATGAAAGGCGGCACTTCAATTTTAGCTCCGGTCTCGAGTATCGCGACGCGGGAACCATTTGCTGATTCATCCTCATCCCCGCTCTGTGTTTTTGCAACCATCAGCTCTAAGAATTGGGGAAGTTCGACGGCAAAAATGGTATCGCCATAAAAGAAAGCCTTCAACTCCACGCCTTCTTTTAAAAAATTAACATTTTCAGCCACGATTTGGGGCGGAACTAAAATTTGATCAAGTGTTGTAATATCAAGAAATAAATAATCATTCCCTTCAGGATAAAGAAACTCAAGGCGCTTCTCTATCAAGGAAACATCCTTTAGAGGCTGGTTGGGTTTGAAGCTTTTTTCAATCACTTCCTGAGTATGTAGATCTTTTAATTTAGCTTTGATAAAGGGGGTTCCTTTAGGAACTGTTACCTTTACGCTGGATTCTACGCGGTAAAGCTTATTATTGAGGGAAAGCGTCATACCTGGTATTAATTGATTACTCGTTGCCATAACTCCACTAAATTTGATGTTAGTTAATTTTCTGCATTTTTGCGCATTTCACTGATTGCCACTTTCATATCAGGGGCATTAAATAAACTTGTTCCCGCCACAATGATATTGGCTCCGGCACTTACGCAACGATGTACGTTTTGAAGAGTCACTCCCCCATCGATCTGAATGTTAAAAGGCAATGATTCTTTGCTTGAATTCTTGCCCCCCTTTTTAAGACCTAACTGATTGCATAAATCCCTAGTAAATTTAACTTTATCCAAAACACTTTCAATCAAACCTTGTCCTCCAAAGCCTGGATTGACAGTCATAAGCAGAATTCGGTCACATTTATCCATGTATTTGGGGATTAGAGAGAGGGATGTTTCAGGATTAAAGGCAAGGCCTGCTTCTATATTGCATTTTTTAATGTAGTTCAATGTTGCATCGACATCCTCTGTGGCTTCAATGTGAAATGTAATATTATCTGCTCCAGCCTCAACAAATCGCTCAATGTAGTCGTAAGGATTATAGATCATCAAATGAACATCCAAAAACAAATCCGTCGCACGGTTGATTGCAGCTACGGCTTGAGAACCCATTGTGATATTTGGAACAAAATGCCCATCCATAATATCCAAATGAAGGGAATTGGCCCCAGCCTCTTCTGCCCTCTTGGCTTCATCAGCCAGAAAGCCAAAATTTCCGGCTAATATGGAGGGGGCGATGTGAACGGGAAAAGGAGATTTTTGCATTGTGCAACCAACAAAAAGATTAATGTGAAACTTATGTGTTAAAAGATATGCTAGTATGGAGAAAGTTAATTAGTCAATTAAATTTCAAATTCCGGCGTCTTTGGTTTTTGGATTTTAGGATCCTGAATGATCGTTCCAACCTTAGCTCTTTCCGCTGGCTGAAAAGATTTAACATGCAATGTTAAGCCATTTTTAGCCGCCAATTGAATAGCCCGGGAATGAAGGACCTTTGCTCCCCCGTTCGCTATAGACAGGGCTTCCTGATAGGTAAGCCTGGAATAACAAATGGCGCCTGAATTCTTTTTGGGATCTTGATCAAAAATTCCTGGAACGTCTTTATAAAATTCTACCTTCTCAGCTTCCAGGGCCACCCCTAATGCAACCGCAGAGGTATCCGACCCTCCTCTTCCAAGTGTAGTAATTTCTTTTTCCAGACTGACCCCCTGAAAGCCGGCTACAATGACAATTTTTTCCTGACTAAATGCTTTTTTTAAACGTGCAGGTGTCACATTGACGATTTGCGCATCTGTGTGCCTACCACATGTAATGATTCCAGACTGACTTCCCGTAAAGCTGACAGCCGGGCTGCCTTTTCGGCAAAGGGCCATTGCCAGGAGGGACATGCTGATCCTTTCACCAGCAGATAGCAACATATCCAATTCGCGCTGAGGAGGCGAAGGGTGAATTTCCCGGGCTAGTCCCAAAAGCTGATCGGTCGTTTTGCCCATTGCGCTGACAACAACCACAATATTTGAATAGTCAACTTTTCGACAATGGATCAAATCAGCTAGCAAGAAAAAATTTGAGGGAGTGGCAACGGACGCCCCTCCAAATTTCATAATTAACGTTTTCATAATTAAATCTTTGTTTTTTTAAAAAGAAACTGACACTCTAGTGCTCTTTTCATTGCTATTTTTCTTTTTTTATTCTAATCTATACGCATGTAGAAAATAGGAGAAACCTTTTAATGTCTAACCACCCACAACACACTTGGAACGAAAGCAACATTGTAGATGATGTCCAGTTTCAGGAGAAAGATGCAGAGCTTTTTAGAAATTTGCTTACACAAAATCAATTAGTGAATGTTGTTGAAATATCATCAATGATCCCTGGAAGCATTTTGAAAGGAAAAATTGTCGAGATTACTAAAGACCACGTTGTTGTCGATGTGGGCTTAAAATCCGAAGGCCTAGTGCCGCTGGAAGAGTTTTCAGACCCATCCGAAGTTTATCTGGACGCAGAAGTTGAAGTTCTTCTAGACCAGGCTGAAGATGAAAACGGCCAAATTGTACTCTCTCGTGAAAAAGCTGAGCGTCTCCGCCAGTGGGAATACATCCTTGAACATTGCGAAGAAGGATCGATTGTAAAAGGGCGCGTCATTCGTAAAGTGAAAGGCGGTTTGATGGTAGATATCGGGATGGAAGCATTTCTACCAGGATCTCAGATCGATAATAAGCGCATTAAAAATCTGGATGACTACCTTGGCAAAACGTATGAATTCAAGATCCTTAAGATCAATATTGAAAGAAAGAACGTCGTCGTTTCCCGCCGTGAATTGCTGGAAGCAGAGCGTATTTCTAAGAAAGCTGAAGTGCTTGAACATATCCAACCGGGCGACATTCGCGAAGGCGTTGTGAAAAATATCACTGATTTCGGTGTCTTCCTTGATTTAGATGGCATTGACGGGCTTCTCCACATTACGGATATGACTTGGAAACGGATCAAGCATCCATCTGAAATGGTTCAATTAGGCCAAAAACTGGAAGTTATGATCCTTAGCATTGATAAGGACAAAGGGCGCGTCGCTCTGGGACTTAAGCAAAAAGGGACTAATCCATGGGATCAAATCGAACAGCGCTATCCTCCAGGAACTCGCGTCCATGGAAAAATCGTTAATCTTCTGCCTTATGGAGCCTTTATTGAAATTGAACCAGGCATTGAAGGACTAATTCACGTTTCTGAAATGTCATGGGTAAAAAACATTACCGACCCATCAGAAGTTGTGAAAAAAGGCGATGATGTCGAGGCGATTGTCTTGTCTGTACAAAAGGAAGAAGGAAAAATTTCCTTAGGAATAAAGCAGACAGAACATAACCCTTGGGATGATGTCGAAAGAAAATACCCAGTCGGCCATAACGTGAAAGCAGAAATCCGCACATTAACTAACTATGGCGCATTTGTTGAGCTTGAGCCAGGCGTTGAAGGGTTGATCCATATTTCGGATTTAAGTTGGATTAAGAAAGTTTCCCACCCTTCAGAAGTTTTAAAGAAAGGCGATGTCGTAGATGCCGTCATTCTTTCAGTGGATAAAGAAAGCAAGAAGATTACATTGGGACTCAAGCAATTAAGCACAAATCCTTGGGAATCAATTGAAAAAATCATGCCGGTCGGTAGCCTGGTCAGCGGTAAAGTGACAAAAATCACAGCTTTTGGCGCTTTCGTTGAATTGGAAAGCGGTATTGAAGGACTTATCCATGTGACAGAGCTTTCTGATCAAGCATTCGGAAAAGTTGAAGATGTCCTCGCTAAAGGCGATGATGTGACGGCTAAAGTGATCAAATTGGATCCTGAACATAAAAAAATAGCTTTGTCGATTAAGGAATATTTGATTGATCAAAATCAATTTAATCGAGATGACATTGTCGTGACTCCTGCCAAACGGAAGAAAAAGGAGGAACAAAAGAATAGTGAAGGTGAAGATTCTAAAGATGAAAATGACTCAGATGAATCAGAAGGGTAATTTCTGAACTTTAGGGCTCAAAGCTGCCTTGTTAAACCAAGGCAGCTTTTAAATTGGCTTTAAGTAATGAGTGTGCACTGAACTACCACTCTAAAGGATTTTTAGCGATTTCGTAAAGCTTTAAAGGGATGACTTCCTTTTAGAGGCGATTAATGAAACTCCTCTAATTTTCCCTAAACTCTTCCAGGGACCTGGCAATTGTATGACTGAATGCGAATTTTCAGCCACAAAGCTATGTATTACATTTTTATTTTATAGATAGGGGCTTTAGCATGAACAAGGATCTAATAGCAGTCTTTGAATACTTAGAGAGAGAAAAAGGCATTAAAAGAGAATTAGTAATAAGCGCCATTGAAGAGTCCCTGCAAGCAGCCGCACGTAAAAGCGTCTCAGGAGCCTCCAATGTCACTGTTACAATTCATCCCAAAACGGGAAATATTGACGTCTTCTGCGAAAAAGAGATTGTTGACGATGTAGAAGTTGCCTCACAGGAAATTTCCTTAGAAGATGCCCGCCAGATTGATCCTGACTGCGATATTGGACAATTTATCGACGTAATTGTCACTCCTAAAGATTTCGGTAGAATTGCCGCTCAAAAGGCTCGTCAGATCATTACACAGAAATTGAGAGGAGCCGAACGAGACGTTATTTATGAAGAATACAGACATCGCGTCAATGAGCTTATTTCAGGCACTGTAAAGAGATTCGTGCGCGGAACAAATTTAATTATCGATTTAGGAAAAGTGGAAGGGATTCTTCCTACCCGTGAATATCCTAAAACGGAAAAATACCAGGTCGGTGAAAAAATTCTGGCCCTGCTCCTTGATGTTAAAGATACTGAAAATGGGGGTGCAGAAGTCATTTTATCTCGCAGCAGCCCTGAATTTGTCAAGCAGCTACTCGTACAAGAAGTTCCTGAACTCAGTGATGGAACGATCATTATTGATACAATTGTCAGAGATGCGGGATACCGCACAAAACTGACTGTCCGTTCGACAGACATGAAAGTCGATCCAGTTGGAGCCTGCGTAGGAATGCGAGGCAATCGGGTTAAAAATATTGTGCGTGAATTGCATAATGAAAAAATTGACATTATTCCTTTCTCTAATGATCCAATTGATCTTTTACAAAATGCTCTTTCTCCGATAGAGATTAGAAAGATCAGTTCAAATGATGAAGACAAAATCATTTCCATTGTAGTCGACGATGACGATTTTGCAGCTGTCATTGGAAAGAAAGGAATGAATGCACGGCTGAATAGCCGCTTAATCGGTTATGACTTGGAAGTGCAAAAGATGACCGACTACAATCGCGCCATGGCTATCCAAAGACTTGCCGCAGCAGAAGATCCGGCGCTCGATCAACCCCTTGATAATCTAGAAGGGATTAGCAGCCTAATCATTGATCATTTAAAAGATGCCGACTACGATACAATTAAATCTGTTTTCACGAAAACTCCTGAAGAGTTGGCAGCTATCCCTGGAATCAGTATAGAGATAGCAAATAAAATTTTAGAACAAATAAGAAAACAAAGGACATAGAGCGTTGGCTAAAAATCTTAAACTGAATATAAAGAACGCCCAGATCGCTGAAGCCATTAACCTGTCAGGATTAAAGAGCAAATTAGCGAAAAAGAAGGAAGAATCAGCAACGGCTTCGCCTCTAAAGTCTGAACAAAAACCGACAAATTTAGAGGCAGAGGAACTTCCTAAAGAAGAAGCCCCTCGCATCCGCGCCCGCTCAAAATCTGCTTTTGCTGAACCAATGGATGCTGCATCTAAAGAAGCTGTTCAAGAAAGTCAGCCTGAAGAAGAGCTCGGCCAAAACGAATTGCTAAAACATAGAGACGAGCAGCCTCGCCAAAAAACAAGCGCCGAAATACGCAAGGAAATTTTTGGAACAGATGAACTGAAACCGGCTGCCTCCACTCCTACTGAAGTGACCCCTCTTCCCGAAAGAGAAGCAGCTGTCCACCCCCTTACCCCTACTCCTTCACAAAGAGAATTTGTACGCCCCCCCCTGCCTGAAAAAGCAGCGCCTGTATTTCAATCACCAAGCGAACGTCGTGCCCCTCCTCCTCTAGGTATGCAACCGGAGAAATTAGGTCCCACAGGAAGGCACATGCGCGATTTTATCAGACCAAAACCTCCTGTTCAAGCAAGCCCAAGAGCGGCAGAAACGCCGAGGCAGTCGACTGACAGCACAAGCAGGTTTAAACCTAAGCCTAAGACGGAGGAAGAAAATAAAGCGGCGCAAGAAGAAGAGGCAAAAAAAGCCAGTGTCAAAACCCAAAAATTCAAGGAATTTAGGGATATAAAACCGGCGAAAAAGCAAGAAACGACTCGCCAATTTGACGGGCGTGACAGACAAGGCCTGCGTGCCTCCGATGAAGATCAACACTACCGTAGAAGAAAGAACAAGCAACGGCATCAGCTTCAAGATGACACTACGATTAGACCCAGTTCAATTAAAGTGCGTCTTCCGATATCTATTAAAGATTTAGCTGAAAAAATGAAATTGAAAGCCTCACAGCTGGTGGGAAAACTATTTCTCCAAGGTGTTGTGGCCACATTAAACGACATGCTTGAAGACGAGACGACCATTCAGCTCTTAGGGCATGAATTCTCCTGCGAAATTATCATTGACACTGAACAGGAAAAAAGAATTCAGATTACTGATAAAAGCATTAAAGAAGAGTTGCAGCTTTCCTCTCCAGATCAACTCGTCCTTCGCCCCCCGGTTGTTGCCTTTATGGGCCACGTTGACCATGGTAAAACAAGCCTGATCGACGCCATCCGAAAAAGCAATCGAGCGGCTGGAGAAGCAGGTGCAATCACTCAGCACATTGGTGCTTTCCGTACCCATACCGCTGTTGGAGACATTGCCATTCTTGACACTCCTGGTCACGAAGCCTTCTCGGCAATGCGTGCCCGAGGCGCGGATGTGACAGATATAGTGGTATTAGTTGTGGCAGGAGATGAAGGCTTAAGGCAGCAGACAATCGAAGCCATTCAGCACGCAAGGGCTGCCGGCGTCATTATCGTTGTAGCAATCAATAAATCGGATAAACCGAATTTTGATCCTGAAAATGTTTACAGGCAACTGGCTGAGCAGAATCTTCTTCCTGAAGCTTGGGGTGGACAAATCATTACGGTCAATTGCTCCGCGGTCAATGGACAAGGCATCAAGGAACTTCTTCAAATGCTCGCCCTCCAGGCGGAAGTGCTTGAGCTAAGAGCCAATCCATCTACACGTGCTAGGGGAACGGTTCTTGAATCTGAAATGCACAAAGGCCTTGGATCCGTTGCGACAATCCTGGTTCAAAACGGAACCTTAAGAAGAGGCGATTCCCTTGTATTCGGTCAGCTATTCGGCCGGGTAAAAACGATGCATGATGAATACGGGAAAGAGCTGCAGGAAGCAGGCCCTTCAACCCCTGTCGAGATCACAGGGTTGTCAGGACTTCCTGAAGCTGGCCAGGAGTTTATTGTGGTTAAAAATGAAAAAGAAGCGCGCGAAATTGCACAAGCACGCTCTGAAGGCGCCCGTCAAACAAGCTTCCTCATGCAGCAGAAAAAGAAAGTATCAATGGAAAATATCCTTTTGCAGGCTTCTGCAACGGGTAAAAAGATATTGAATATCGTTTTACGCGCTGACGTACAGGGCTCGCTTGAAGCATTAAAAGTAGCGCTGCAAAAAATTGAATCCGATAAAGCTGATTTGAATATCATCTTTACAGGTGTCGGTGAGGTCTCCGAATCTGATGTGCAACTGGCGGCTGCCTCAAAAGCAGTTGTAATCGGTTTCCATACCCAAATAGAAAGCCATGCTGAACCGCTTGTCAAGCAATTGGGAGTGCAGGTGCGATTGCATGAAATTATTTACCACGCTATCGACGATGTGAAGCTTTTAATGTCCGGCTTGCTTGAAAAAATTGCTCAGGAGACTGAGAAAGGGAAAGCCGTTGTGAAGGCCACCTTTAAATCTTCACATGCCGGCATCATTGCAGGCTGCCAGGTTTCTGAAGGAAGTATCCATCGCAGCAACCATATCAGAGTTCGCAGAGGGCAGGAAGTTGTTTGGAAAGGCTCCATTTCCTCCCTTAAAAGGGTTAAGGAAGATGTGCGCGAAGTACAAAAAGGGCTTGAATGCGGTATTGTTTTAAATAACTTCCCTGACATTCAAGAAGATGATGTCATCGAAGCTTATGAAATCACTTATATTACACAAGAGCTATAATATGTCAGTGCAAAGAACGGACCGGCTCAACTCCCTGCTTAAAGAAGTCATTTCAGAGGTCATTAAGCGGGAGGTCCGCAACCCGCATGTGACCGATCTTGTAACAGTTACGCGGGTGCAGATTACTAAGGACCTAAGGCATGCCAAGGTATTTATCAGCGTCATTGGCTCGGAACAAAGTA
>JAJTHR010000172.1 GCA_021298935.1 Parachlamydia sp.
AGCTTTTAGAAATTTTTGATAAAGTAATCATACAGTCTCTTTTTTTTGTTAAAGAATAGCAAAAAAAGTTTTAAAAGGCACTTTCAAAACCTGATTTTCAGGCAAATAAACACCAAACCCTTGCAAAATTAATCCGCGGAAATAATCGATCCTTGATAGTGTGTTTTAATGAAGGATTTCATTTCATCTGATCTCAGCACATTTTTAAGGGCCATGATGTCATGCCTGTTTTCCTCACCGATACGCACGGCAAGGATATTGACGAAACGGGAAGCTGCATTTTCTTGTAAAATGGCGTCCTGTTTGGGCGAAAGCCCTCCTTGCAGAGCGAAATTGGTGTTGATAGCGGCTGCGTCCACATCATCCAGGGAACGCACCAATAAGGCCGAATCAATTTCGATGAAATGATAGTGAAGATGATTATTAGTAATATGCAGGATGTCCGCTTCTTCGCCTGTTTTTGATAGGCCTATCAGTTCTTGTTCAGCCAGCATGTTTAAGGCACGTGCCTGATTGGATGGATCGGCCGGCACGGCAATCGTAGAGCCGGGTCGAAGTTCTTCTATTCCTTTCACTTTTTTTGAATAAAGGCCCATCGGTTCAAGGTGGATGGGGGCAAGCGAAGTAATGCCATAACCAAAATCCTTTGCCTGCTGCTGCAGAAATGGGAGATGCTGAAAAAAATTCGCATCCACTTCTCCATCATTTAAAGCCCGGTTGGGAGTATTGTAGTCCTCAACGATAATGATCTCTAAATGAATTCCCTGCTCTTTCAAAAGAGGTTTTGCCGCCTCAAGGATTTCACCGTGAGGAATGGAAGTGGCGGCAACTTTAAGTGCAGGCTCGCTTGAACGAGTGCAGCCTATAAAAGCCAATAAACACAGTGTCAGTAATACATATTTCATTTAGGCGGTTCCTCTTTTTTGATGGATTTTTTTTACCAGATAATTTCCAAACGCTTGCACACATTGCACGAGGATAATCAAAACAATGACAGTTATCACCATTAAAAAGACATTGAAGCGTTGGTAGCCATATTGAATGGCGATTTTCCCAAGCCCCCCTCCTCCCATTGCGCCGGCCATTGTACTATAGCCGATCAGATTGATCACGGTTGTCGTAAAAGCTAATAAAAGGGAAGGCAGCGCTTCGGGGAGCAGCACTTTTAAAATACTCTGCAAGGGGGAAGAACCCATAATGGCGGCTGCTTCAAGCACTCCCTTGTCCACCTCTTTTAGCGAAGCCTCAACCAGACGGGCAAAAAAAGGAATGGCTGCTATAGAAAGCGGGATGATGGCCGCAGTTGTCCCCAGGCTTGTGCCGACAATCCAGCGTGTAAAGGGGATGAGGGCCACCATTAAAATGGCAAAAGGGAAGGAGCGGCCGACATTCACGAAAGTGCTGAGGCACTGGTAAAGCCAGCTGTTTTCTTTCATTGCCCCCCGATCAGTGATTGTCAGAAGAATGCCGAGAGGCAATCCAAACAGGGCGGCAATCAAGGCGGAAGCTAACACCATATATAGGGTGTTCCAAAGCTCAATTGGGATCAAATTGTATGCCAAAAGCCAGTTTTCGCTGTTCATGCAATCACCTCGCAGGTAATTTGTTTATGTTCTAAAAAGCCCAATGCTTGATTAAGGGCCTCCTGACTGCCTGAAAGTTCCACGAGAAGGCTGCCGACCATCGTTTCTTTGATGCGGTCCAAACCGCCTGAAAGGATGTTCATTTCGACGTCATGGCGTTTCAGCAATTGGGAAATCACCGGTTCTTTGGCCCTTTCCCCTTTAAATCCCAACCGAATGAGTTTACGTCCCTCTCTTTGATAAAGAAGTTCCTGAGGAATGGATTGGGCGTCAAAATTAAGCAAACTACGGGTGAGAGGATGCTTAGGATGGGTGAAAATTTGCTCTACATCGCCCTCTTCCACGACTTCCCCTTTGGAAAGGACGGCGACTTTGTGGCAGATTTGTTTCACACATTCGAGTTGATGGGTAATGATGACGACGGATAAGCCTTCTTCCCGATTCAATTTTTCAATCAATTTCATTAGACCATCGGCTGTCGCTGCATCCAGAGCGGATGTCGGTTCATCGCAAAGCAGGAGGCTCGGAGAATGGACTAATGCACGAGCTAGGGCGACACGCTGCTTTTCTCCCCCGCTTAAGCGGGCTGGGTATTGGTCTCTTTTATCAGAGAGGCCCATCAGATCAAGCAAATGCTCGATTCTGTCTTTAGAAGAAATGCCATGAATTTCAAGCGGGTAGGCAATATTTTGCAGGACAGTGCGCGAAGAAAAAAGGTGGAAATGCTGAAAAACCATTCCCATTTTTTTGCCGAATTCCTGAGGGGTGGTCAGTGTTTCACCTTCTACCAATAGACTGCCGGATGAAGGGTGTTCAAGCCCCAACAGACAACGCATAAGGGTAGATTTTCCAGCCCCGCTCGTACCAATAATTCCGTAAATGCTACGCTTAGGGATGGTTAATTGAAGATTTTTTAGGGCATGTTGAGCGATTCCCTCATCATTATAATAAATTTTTGAAAGCTGGTTGACCTGGATGATACTTTTCATTCATTTTCCTAAGATTAAATTTTAAAGAAAAAAATATGAGGGTGAGTGACAGAATGCCCCTAGGGCATCAAACAGGAAAGAATTATAACTTTTGATTTTGACATATAAAACCTTTAATATTCAAAATTTTCTCATAATTAGTTTTATTAATCAATATTGTTTATTATTCTTCTCGATTCTCCAGAAAAATATTCCAATTCATATCATAGCTTGTGCTTCGACCTTTGCTTGGGTTTTGAAGGATGATTTTTTTCTCAATTAAATTTGTGATTTCGCGAAAAGCCGTTGCCCGACTCACCTTTGCAATTGATGAATATTTCCGAGTGGTTAGTCCCCCCTCAAATTCATCTTTGCCAGCATTCAATAGGACATTCACTACCTTCCGTTGTCGATCGCTCAGTGCAATTTGGCTGAAATATTTCCAAAATGAAGCTTTAGCAAGCACTTTTGCAATTAGCTTCGAAGAACCTTCCAGCGATCTGGTGTAGCTTGTCAAAAACCACACAAGCCATGCTGTTATATCAATATCCCCTCGTTGGCATCGTTCCAAAATATCGTAGTACTCTTTTTTCTCCTTCATGATTTGCGAAGAGAGGCTGTAAAACCTAGTGGAGATTTTTTCATCCTGGGCTAAGGCCATATCAGTTAATGCACGAGCTATACGTCCATTGCCATCTTCAAAAGGATGAACAGTCACAAAGTAGAAATGAGCTAAACCTGCACGTAAAAGACCATCTATTTTATCCAGACTCATCTTCCACCAAGTGAAAAACTGATCCATCTCTTTTCCTACACATGAGCTTGGCACGGCTTCAAAATGTAGATTCTCCTTTCCGATCGCTCCTGAAACCACTTGCATGGGTTCCTCTCCACTCCGCCACTCGCCTACTTGGATGCGCAACAGGCCTGAGTAACCTGTGGGGAATAATGCAGCTTGCCAAGACATGAGTCTTTCTGCTGTAAGAGGTTGATCGTATTTTTTTGTAGCGTCGATCAAAATATCGACAAGACCATCAATTGACCGGCTTGGCTGTGGCAACCCAAAGCTTGGAAGTCCTAAATGCTTTGCTACCGACGACCGAACTAAATCACGATTTAAATAGGCCCCTTCAATCTCTGACGTCTTGATGACTTCCTCAATTAAAATATCGGCGCCTGCTTCTTGACTAAGCTCAAATCCTAACTCCTTCGTTTTACCTAAAAGTTTTCCTTGCTCTAATCGAGCTTTACTATACCGCGCGCGGGTAGGTTCTTAAATTTTTGGCGGCGAGATTTTATGTCCCAGTACATTGCGGAGATCGCAGCAAACTTGGATAAGTTTGCAAGATCGAGCAATGAGCTGGGACGCAAAAGATGCCGATGAAAA
>JAJTHR010000028.1 GCA_021298935.1 Parachlamydia sp.
AATGGAAGTTGGGAATCCGGTTTCCTTTTGTGATTGTAGGGGAGCTAAAACAAGAAGCGAGGGGAGCGGCGATCGCGTTTTTACTTCGTCTTGGCGCTCCCGTTTACCTGGAAGCTCAATCTGGCATCAGGGAAGAGTCCAGCCTGGACCCATTAAAAATCCAATTCATTGAAAATTTATGGCAGCGCTCTGAAGACAACGGCTATCCAATCGACGGAGTATTAAGAATTGGGGGCATCCCGACAGCCCGCCTATGGAGGGACTTAGAAGCCCGTTCTGAGAGGGTCAAAGTTTTGTCAATCAGCGAAAATCCTTTTTCCGGTATAGCCGGAGCTTCATTCATTCACTATTCTTTCCCATCCATCTTCCACTCAATGCTTTCATTTAATCATCGCAATTCCTTTACTGCATGGCAGCAAGCCGATTGTGAAAGTTTGAATCGGATGATTGAACTTTTTGAGGAAGAGCCTGGCTCCGAGCCAAGCTTGATCTATTATTTATCCAAGCAAATCCCAGAATATGCCTCTGTTTACTTAGGAAATAGCCTGCCTATCAGGGAGTGGGACTTAGCAGCAGTGCAAAACCCCCCCCACCCGACTATTTCGGTGAATCGGGGAGCGAACGGGATTGACGGACAAATTGCAACATTTTTGGGTCTTTGCTGCTCCTATCCGGAAAATTGGGCAATTATCGGTGATTTAACGGCTCTTTACGATTTGGCGGCTCCCTGGATTGGATCCCAAATGGCCCCATCTTCTGTCAATTTGGTCATTGTGAATAATCATGGCGGGCAGATTTTTTCAAAGATGTTCTCTCTTCCCTCCTTTGTCAATTCGCATGGCCTTACCTTTAAGCCTCTGGCAGAGTTATGGAATTGGAAGTATGAATGCTGGCGGAAAATACCAGCGGCTATTCCGCCCTCGATGGGTTTTAGGCTCATTGAACTCTACCCTGACCAAGAAGCGACCGATCGGTTTTATAAAAAACTCAAATTATTATGAAAATCTATGCCATTCATGGTTTTTTAGGGCAGCCGAGCGATTGGGGTTCCCCTTTTGAATCATTGGCAATCAATGATTTTCCCCATCAAAATTTCACTGCCTGGAGCCGCGCCCTTGCCGCAAAGGCTGCGCAAGAGAGCGAAAAGCCTTTCCTAATGGGTTATTCCTTAGGGGGAAGGCTAGCCCTGCATGCCTTGATTGAAAGGCCTGACGTTTGGCGGGGAGGGATCATTATTTCCGCGCATCCGGGCTTGCCTTCACGCCTTATAAAAAAGGAGCGCTTAGTTGTGGATGAGCTCTGGGCCGAGCGCTTTGAAAAAGAAAATTGGGAATTGTTAATGCAGCTTTGGGAAAATCAAAATATTTTTAAGGGTAGTCCCATTTTAAGTCGGGCAGAAATTGACTATCAACGCCCTTTTTTAAGCGCTTGCTTAAGGAATTTCTCACTTGGAAAGCAAAAAAATTTAAGGAAGGCCATTGAAAAACTTCCCCTTCCCTT
Source organism: Parachlamydia sp. (assembly GCA_021298935.1). Lineage (GTDB taxonomy): Bacteria > Chlamydiota > Chlamydiia > Chlamydiales > Parachlamydiaceae > Protochlamydia. Next base: position 1,501 of record JAJTHR010000028.1, read on the forward strand.
ACTTTGGATGACAGGGGAGCTAGACAGCCAATATACGGAGCTTGCCGATTCTCTGGCTTTTTCGCATCCGGGTTCTTCCAAAATTGCAATAAAGGGAGCGGGTCACCGCGTACCTGGGTCGCAGCCGCTTGAGTTTCACGCGACTGTTCAGACATTTATTTCTCAGAATTGATCATTTTAACGATATTCCAAAGATAATTGGCCCCTGAGGATCCATTATGAATCAATCCTGTGGCGGTTTTGTGATATCCGCCCCTATCTAAATGGAGAGATTCCAATTGTTTTAGGACTTTGGCTGCATACTCTTTTGAGATTTTTTTCTCTTTAAGTTGCGAGATTAGTAAATTTCCTAAGTGGCATAGATCTTTTTGGCTAATCGGCTGCTTGTGATTCAGGTTAAAAGTAAATTTGACCGATACATTATCGCCAAGTAAAATGGCTGCTTGTCCACATGTATAAGATTGCCTTTGCTTCACATACCTTGCCCATATTCCTGTCGATTGGGCATTGAACTCCCAGGTGACAGGCTGATCGGTTGTGGGGTCAGCAGGGACTGGAGGAGGCGTTTTTCCTGCGACGAGCTCAATGATACTTTTCCTTTCATGATAGGCTTTTCCACCGGCCATTAAACCGCCTGGGAGTCCTAAAGGTCCGAAAGCTGCATTCCCAATCAAGGCTCCTGCGCTGCCGCCAATAAGGATGCTTTGCCATCCCCACGCCTCTTCATTTTTTTTCTCGGCCTCTTCAATGTTCTTCGCCGATTCTTTTAATAGCTGTTCAGCATTCTGATTTCTTTCCTGGATATGATTTAATTCATCGGAAATCGTAGTGATTTCTTTTTGATAATCACCCTCGACTGTGGCTGCCTGTGCTATCTTTTCAGAATGATCGATTGCCATTTGCAAGGCTTTTCCGGCTTCAAAAGAGGCCCTGTCCTTTTTTTCCATGGCTTGGGCTAACAGCTGCAACCCTTTTTCAAAGCGGGGATTGGCTTTTTCCAATTTTTTGGATGCTTTTTTGGCTTGTTTATGGATTTTTTTGGACGCCTTGATAAAGGCCTTCAATTCATCGTCATTTGAGAGGTTTGGGGCTGTCTGGACTAACTCCTCCATGCCTTTAACGACCTCGACAAAATCCTGATGGGCATTGGAAATCGTCAGCTGGCTTGTCTGAAGCTTTTTCTGAGCCTTTTTAAAAAGCTGGTCTGCTTCCTGATAAAGGCTAGAGGCAATGTTTTTTTGCTCGTTAAGTTTGGCGCAGTCAGAGGCAGCGATGGCTTGCACTTCCTGTAATGCTAGAGTGAGCTTGCTGACATTTTCACTGACCAAATTCAAGTTGTAATCAATAAAGGCAAAAGACTTTTTATTTTCTTCTCCCAAAACATCAACCATTTCCATCCCGGCTTTAGCATCTTTTAAAAGCCGGTTGATTTCTGATTTGTTGTCTTGTGAGGAATAAATATTAATCCCTTCTTTGTAGGCTAAAGCCGCACAAAGGCCGCCTGTAAATATGTCGCCATTAAAAATGGAGTTAACTCCCATAGCACCCGAAGCTAGCATTGTAGCAACGCGGCAAGGGCTATTCACAGTTTCTTTAACTACCTTATTCAAAACGACAGCTCCGCAATAAATATTGAACGCAGACTGGCAGATTGTATTAACCGTCGAACTACTTGTTATATTATTATTTGAATAATTCATTGATTCTCCTTAAGAAAAATATAAATAAAATCATAACAATTTAGTTATAAATTTTCAATACCCTTAACAATAAATTAATAGAATTCAGATTGTATATTAAAAAATATATTTGACACCCCCATTATTTTATTTTAGTGTCAGGAAAGGCAAGCAGAACATTTAAGGAGAACCTTATGGTAACAAAAACACGTTCAAAACAAGGGACAACTAAACTTAAGTCTGCAACAAGTCGTTCGACGGCTAGCAGTCCCGCGAAAAAAGCGCCCATGTCCCGCTCGGAAGCAGGCCGTCTTGGTGCTTTAGCACGATGGGGAAATAGCTCCCAGGCAAAAAAAACAACGCCCGGCAAACAAGCAGGAAGCCGTACAACGCAAAAGAAAACAACAAACCCAAAACAATCGGCTACCTCAACAGGCAAATCACCACGCAGCCTTGAAGAGTCGGGAAGAATGATGGATGAAAAACCAAGAGGGAGACGCTTGCAGGAGCGCATCCAAATGGAGAGGACATCCGGATCGCAAAGGACAAAAAGAGGGGGCCAGCCATCGGGAAGGATGATGGATGAAAAACCAAGAGGAAGACGCTTGCAGGAGCGCACCCAAATGGAGAGATCATCCGGATTGCAAAGGACGCAAAGAGGGGGCCAGCCATCGGGAAGGTGGGTAGAAGAGGACGAGGGCCCCGGCCGCTCAAGAGGACGGCAGAGTGATGAATGGAGAGAGTATGACCGCGAAGAAGGCAATAGTAGAGAGGAGAATTTAGCCTTTGATTGGGATGAAAGCGAACTTTCAAGAGGAAATCAAAGAGGCCCTCTTTTCCGCTGGGATTTGGAAGAAGACGACGAAGAGGATGGAATTATAATAAGCGATGAACAGGAAAGCTATTATTACCCGGGCGATGAGCGGGCTGAAAGAAACCTTTACAATGTAAGACGGAACCGCGATTTTAGATAAAGTTAAAACCCCTGGCTTTTTGTAGCAGGGGCTTTCATCATTTCGGTATACGATTAATTCTTCTTTTTTTATAAATTTCTTTTTTCATCTAACAAAAGAGAAATTTATGATCGCTGCAAATTTTTGGGCACCTATTAAAACCTTTGATGATATCCGTTATGAGAAATCGGAAGAGGGCATTGCAAAAATTACCATCAATCGTCCGGAGGTGCGCAATGCCTTCCGACCAGAAACGATTCAAGAATTAATGGAAGCCTTTAACGAAGCGCGAAATGACCCCTCTATCGGCGTTATCATACTGACAGGTGAGGGGCCGCTAGCATTTTGCTCCGGGGGCGATCAGCGCGTCAGGGGGGACGAGGGTTATGTAGGTAAAGATGGGGTCTCCCGCTTGAATGTTCTCGATTTGCAAAAGCAAATTCGTTCCTTGCCAAAGCCTGTCATCGCCATGGTGGCTGGCTACGCGATAGGAGGGGGGCATGTGCTGCATCTTGTCTGTGATCTGACCATTGCTGCCGATAATGCCAGATTTGGACAAGTGGGCCCAAAAGTCGGCTCATTTGACGGCGGCTTGGGAAGCAGCTACCTGGCCCGCATTGTCGGTCAGAAAAAAGCCCGGGAAATCTGGTTTCTTTGCAGGCAATATGATGCCAAGCAGGCATTGGAAATGGGTCTGATCAATTGCATTGTTCCCTTAGAAAAACTTGAAGAAGAAACCGTTCAATGGTGCCGGGAAATCCTGCAGAATTCCCCACTGTCTCTGCGCTGCCTGAAAGCCTGTTTAAATGCCGATTGCGATGGACAGATCGGGCTGCTCGATTTGGCGGGCAATGCAACGCTTTTATATTACATGACTGAAGAAGCGCAAGAAGGTAAAAATGCCTTTTTAGAAAAAAGAAAACCTGATTTTAACCAATTCCCCAGACTTCCATGATTAAACAAGATGTCATGCAAATAAAACCCTGGCTCCTGGCAGCCAGGCCAAAAACGCTCCCCATCTGCCTAGCGCCAATTTTACTCGGCACGATGCTTTCACTAAGAGAGGGGGGTTCTATTGATTGGGTGTTATCCGTTCTGGCTTTTTTAAGCTTGCTTTTCCTGCAGTCCGGAACAAATCTTGTCAATGATGCGCTTGATTTTCAAAAGGGGGCCGATACAAGCAAACGGTTAGGCCCTCAAAGAATGACGCAAGCAGGCCTTTTGACCTTTGAGCAGGTATTAAGAGGGGGCCTTTTTTGCTTTGCTTTGGCCATATTGCTTGGAATTCCCCTCATTATGGCAGGAGGCTGGCCCTTTTCAATCATTATCTTTTTAGCAGTCGCGTGCGGTTACTTCTATACCGGAGGGCCTTACCCCCTTGCGTATTACGGCCTCGGCGAACCTTTCATTTTCCTATTTTATGGATTAATTGGCGTCCCTGCTATTTTTTATTTACAGACAGGTACTTTAAACCCCTACATTTTTGTTGCAGCGATGCAAATGGGGTTTTTAGCCATGGTCCCCAATGCCATCAATAATTTACGCGATATCAAAAGCGATGCTGCGGCCAATAAAAATACCCTGGCAGTCACATTCGGCATGCATTTTTCCAAGTGGGAAATCACCCTATTCAGCTATGCCCCTTATTTGATCGGACTGCTATGGATTCCCTTAAGCGCGCCTATGATGGCTTTTTTGCCTTTTTTAACTATTTTAAAAACCAAAAAAAATATCCAGTTAATATGGAGCAATCGGCCGGATGCTTCCTACCAGGAATGCTTTAGCCAGTGCCTGCTAATTCTATTTCTTTTTACCCTTTTATTGATTGCCGGGATCCTTGTTTAGTCCGGCTTTCTGGAAAAGTTCAACCTCACACGTTTTATTGAATCCGGCTTACCCGGAAGAGAAAAGAACTCTTTATTTACGCTTGCCGGCAGCGAGCGGGCGGCCCGGACACATTTGGTGTGCGACATCGGGTTCGACCGTGCAAAAATGGGTAGGGCTTTCAAAGGAAGCCGTTCTTGCCTCAGCTGCCGCAGTTAATTTCCATCTTCAATCCACGGCCTCTGACCGTTGGGTCTCCCCCCTCCCTGTTTTTCATGTGGGGGGCTTAGGCCTATTTGCCAGGGCTTATTTAAGTGGAGCAGAAGTCATTACCAGGAACGAAAAATGGGATGCGGGACAATTCTATCATTTTTTAAAAGATTCGGGGGGGACTCTGACAGCCCTTGTACCGACTCAGCTCCATGATTTTGTGCAGTTACAATACACCTCACCTCCTGGCTTAAGGGCTGTCGTCATCGGTGGAGGAGGGCTAAATCCGGAAATCTATAAGCAAGCGGTCCAGCTTGGTTGGCCGGTATTACCAAGCTATGGGCTGACAGAATGTGCCTCTCAAGTGGCGACAGCAGAGCTTGGATCATGGAAAAAAGCTCAAGCCTTCCCGCCGCTTCGATTGTTAAGCCATATGCAAGCTAAGACAAGAGACGGGCGCCTAAGCTTAAAGAGTTCTTCTTTGCTCACGACTTATGCCTATTTTAACGAACAAGGCATTCAATTTAGCGATCCTAAAGAAGAGGGGTGGTTTTTTACAGAGGATCGAGGCGAAGTCATTGGAAGCACGCTTAAAGTTCATGGACGGCATGACAGTTGCATAAAAATTGGGGGAGAAACAGTGGATCGAGGACAACTAGAAACTTTTTTTCAGACTGCTTGCTTAAAAGTGCAATGCAGGCAAGAGGCAGTCCTTGCGGCCGTTCAGGATGCAAGGCTTGGTCAAAAAATTGTGCTAGCGGTTGCAGGGCATGAAATGCAATCTTCCTTAGAGGCGGCCATCGCTTATTATCAAAAAAATGTCCTTCCTTTTGAGAAAATCCGGGAGGTTGTATTTATTCAGCAGATACCACGCACTTCTCTTGGCAAGGTGCAGCAGAATACTCTTTCAGCGCTCTTAAAACAGGCGGAGGAAGCGGCATTGTTTTACGCGCCTGCTTGCTTAAAAAAACATGCGTCGTTTTGACAGTGGAGCAGTGTTTCTCATCCTGGAAAAATTGAAATTGCAATGTAAAGGAGGAGTTGCCTACCCGCTCTACACTTAAGTAGACAAGGCATTTCCTCCCCCCTAACAGGGGGGCGTGAAAGCAGGCGTCGGTTGATTTAATGGGAACAGCCCATGTCTGATTATTAAACCAATCGTCCCATGGCAATTTTAAGCCTTGTGTGACAAAGTTTTCATAGACTTCATGTGCCAATGTGAAAATGTGGCCAAAGAAAAGAATGCCTGCTCCGTCAATGCAATGAAAAGAGATGGCTATTTCTTCAATGAACTCTTTCACACTTTGCGTCCTATAAAGAGAGTAGCAATCCCGCCAGCCAAAGGAATCCGCCTTAATTCACTAAAGCCTGAAGCTGCCAGCTGATTTTCCAACTCTTCAGGAGGAATAAAATGATGGATACTTTGCTGTAAATAGCCATAGGCGTTTTTATTGGAGGTCAGCCATTTTCCAAGAACCGGTAAAAAAAGCCTCAAGTACAAGCGATGGCCCATTTTTAAGATGCGGTTATGCGGACGGGTAAGTTCAAGTATGCCAAAACATCCGCCCGGTTTCAATACCCGGTAAACCTCCTGGAAGCATTGAGGAGGATTCTTTACATTTCTGATTCCATAAGCCATTGACGCGCAGTCAACAGACTGAGGATCAAAGGGTAAACTTTGCACGTCTGCCTGCACGTATTCAATTTGATGGGAATGTGTTTTTAAGGCCGCTTCTTTTTGCCTGGCGAAATTAAGCATTTCGCTCGAAAAATCGACTAGTATGGCATTGCATGGGGAGGAGCACTGTTTCAAATATCCGAAAGCAATGTCTCCTGTTCCGGCACATAAATCGACAAAAGTATGGGAACCGGGAGGCAGCTGCAGGCATTTAATCAGTTTTTTATTCCACAAGCGATGTAGATAAAATGAAAGGACGGCATTTGTGCGATCGTAATTATGTGCGATGCTATCGAACATTGACTGAATGGTTTCAGGGTGGCTTTTGGAATATTTCATTAGGATTGGGGGGGGTGCTGATCTTCAGGTGAAATTTCAACTTTTGTTTTTCCGGCGATCAACCAGCCGATGCTTAGGCAGGCAATTGCAATGACAATCACAACAAAAGCAATCACCAAAATTAAAAATAAGTTTGACGTCAAATGATGCTCCCTATAAAACTTTTTTAAAAGAATAACAGAGTAAATGTTAGAGTGCAATCGTGAAAAAATTATTTGGAGGACAAATGAAAAAAATAGCTTTTTTTTTACTCGCCTTTGCATTTAGCCTTTTCAGGCCCGTCTCAGCGGATGTTAATGAAGATCAAGTCAATGCCTTAGTCAAGCTGGCGGATGGCCATCGGGCTTTTATGGATTTGCATTTCAAGCATAACGAAGAGGAATTTATCCGGCTAGTGAGAGAGGGGCAAAATCCGCAGGCTCTTTTTATCGGGTGCAGTGATTCACGGGTCATGCCTGATTTGATTTTGGGTACAAAACCGGGCGACCTATTTGTTATACGGACGGCTGGAAATTTTGTTCCGCCCTACCAACTAACAAACTGCGATGGAGTCTCGGCAAGCCTTCAGTTTGCAGTAGAAGTATTGAATGTAAAAAACATCATTGTATGCGGACATTCCCATTGCGGGGCTGTGCAAGGACTTTTTGCAGAAAATCCAACCGGACTTAAATTATTGGATTGCTGGTTAAAGTTTGGAGAACAGGCGAAACAGATGACACTAAAAGTGACAAAGCCCGACATCAGCAGAGAGCTTCTCTATTCGACGGCTGAGCAAATTTCAGTCATCTATCAGATTGAAAATTTGATGTCCTATCCTTTTGTCACCAAAAGAGTCAATGAGGGTACTCTCCATTTGCATGCGTGGTACAATAAGGTCGAATCGGGAGAAATATTTTATTACGATCCAGGCGTTCATCAATTCAAAAACCTGGCAAAAATGAAATAAAGGCAAGATAAAGATATGTCGGAAGCCCGACACATCTTTTAGTCAAAGTGATATATAATCATTGGATTTTTTTCTATTAGTGTACGGTAGTACCCAACCGTGGTTGGGTACTACATAGCTTATTGTTTATTCCTCATCGCCAAATTCATCTTCGTCATCATCCTCGTCATCTACCCCAAAATCCTCGATGACGACTTTTTTAGGGGCTGGCTTGGCAGTTGCCTTTTTGCTTGTTTTTGGCAAGGAAGACAGGGGAATGTAGTCCACCCATATGGGAGAGCTCCAGGCCATGTGCCCATCTTCTTGCATGACTCTCAGGTAGTAATAAGAAAATGGCGGCTTCTTGTCTTTGGCATCGATGCTTACTTTATCGAGGGGAGTCAAGTCGTCATAAGTAAAATCGAAATGGTAGCCTTCCGGCTCATAAGTTTGGATGACTTTGCCGTTTCTGACAATTTCGATGCTTTTTAGCTTGGTTGTGCCTGCCACATAGCCTGAAAGGTGTCTATTGACGACAAGTCCCGGTTTTTCCGCTGTACTGGTCTCTTTGCCCATCGGCTGACCGGCTAAGTAAAGTCCCAGGATGATCCGCTCGCCCGTTGTGGCGTAGCAGGAGCGTTGGTAAAGGGCTTCCATTAAAGCATCTCGCGTATGGGTAGGCGCTACAATAGCGGTCAAGCCGGAGGTGTATTGGTCCTGATCGCTTTCAAAGAAATCACCATAGATCCCTCGGTCATCCAAACCTCCTGCGACAAAGCCAAATCGGCAATTTTTTTGCAGGGCTTTTTGAATGGCCCCCTCAGGCGCTTCCTGAATGGCTGATGCCCCCCCTTTAATCGCGCGAAGGTTTCCTTCTTTTTTAGGCAATTCGGAGGAACCCCAGGCGTTGTAAATTTCTACTACACGTTCAAAATCAGGATCAAAATTTTCAAAATTGAATTCATACCCTTTACCCATCGTGAAAGAGGGGATGGAGATGGCTTCTTTAGGTGAAAAGCTTTTATAGATTTTTTTAAGGGCATTGCTTTTCAGGTCTTTTTTGCGTAAAATGGGCTTGTTTTCTTTTCCATAAACAAAGATGCGCACCCCTTCACTTTTCGGCTCGCCTGCCCATTGAAAACCAAGAAAGGCAGTAAACCGCTCATCTTCATCAAAATCGCCAATATTTTGTCCAATGTGTTTCCAGGTGTCATTGCTCGTCTCTTCTGTGCTCTCAAATGGAGAAGCTCCAAAAAAATTGAAAGCTTTATCATCCCTAAAATGACGGATGCAGCTTTCTATATTTTCTGTAGAATCATATCTGTCTGATTCTCCATGCAAAAAACCCCAAAATAAATTTTTGCTATTATCTGGAAAGCAGCGGATAGGAGGAGACCGGAAAACCTTTTTTGTTTTGGTATTTAACAGCTGAATCGTGTAAACCCCTGCCTCATTAAAATAAAGGTTAGGAAGGGAGATAAAGCCTGTCTCAGGAATGAATAATTTCCAACTGAGGTTTTCCCTTAAGTGTTCATGGGAAAGTTCAATTAATGTATCTTCCGTGGCATTATTCGTAAGGTTCCCAAATTGGTCTTCAAAGCGCACGATTACGTCAAAGCGCTTATTTTTTGAAACAAAGGAGGGAGTGAGGACGCGAATATTTGCTAAATCGC
>JAJTHR010000135.1 GCA_021298935.1 Parachlamydia sp.
AAAATCAAAAATGAACTTTCAAATACAAAATAGCAGCAGTAACGATACCGACGAAATTTTCCGTTTATATAAAATTGCTACCGATTTTCAGAAGACGAGATTTATCAACCATTGGCCAGAATTTGATAGAAAACTTATTGAAACTGAAATTTCAGAAAACAGACAATGGAAAATTGTTTCAGAAGGTAAAATTGCTTGTGTGTGGGCGACAACATTTAATGATCCACAAATTTGGGAGGAACGTAACGAAGATCCAGCTGTTTATATTCACCGTATTGCAACCAATCCTGATTTTCGAGGACAAAATTTAGTGGGTAAAATTGTAGAATGGGCAAAAATTTATGCCATTGAAAATCAAAAACAATTCATAAGAATGGATACAGTTGGCGATAATTCAGGGTTAATTAATCACTACACAAGATGTGGCTTTGAGTTTTTAGGTTTATTAAAACTTAAGAATACCGAAGGACTTCCTGCACATTATGACAACGCAACGGTTAGTTTATTTCAAATTGACGTAAACCATAAATAAGAAAATAACTTCTCATTTATTTGTTTACAGTTTTATTTAATCCATTTTTGATAAGTACCTATAGTTACAGAATAAAACTTCTAAAATTTAAATAATAGCACTAAAACAGTTTGAGGAATTGTGAATTATGGGCTTATAAATCCGCAACTTTTTTATGCAGATCAACTATTACAAAATACAAATGAATATAACAATAAACCAAAGACAAAAACAAGAACGCGTTTCGGTTTTAAAAAATCATTAAAACTGAAAAAGAAATACATAATTAAATTAAATATATTTATTTTTGTTACTATTTATGTATTTAAAATGGAATCTATAGTTAGTTACAATGTTTCAAATCCGCTTTTAATTGACAAAATCTCGTCAATTGTATTTTGGCGTCGATCGGCTAACTATACAGAGTCAACTGTGTTTTTACCAAACAATATCTGCGGATTTGGATTTACATTGTTAGGGGATTTGCTCGTAAAAAACAAAACTGATTTTCAAATAATGCCGAAATATGGTACCAGGAACACATTGATGAAGCCAAGTGAAATTAAAACTTCAGGGGATTTTTTGAATATTTCAGTGCGACTTACAATTCCAAACGGGTTAAGTTTATTTACAAAAATACCAATGAATGTTGTATATAAGGAAGACGCTACTTCTTTATACGATATTTTTACTAATCAAGAAATTAACGATCTCGTTGATTCGCTAGAAGAAGCAACAAACGATGAAAAAAAAATTAAGGTACTGGAACTCTTTTTAGTGTCAAAGTTAATTGTTTGTCAGCCACCTCTGTATTCGGCAATCATTAATAAAATTCACGCTACAAAAGGTCAGTGCAATGTAGCGCAAATGGCCGCATTTTTCTCGGTTTCGGAACGAACCATTCATCGATTATTTAATAAATTCGTGGGGGTTAATCCAATCAATTACATTAACTTGATTAAATTTAGAACTTTTTTACAGCACTCCTCAAACCCAAATAATCATTTGTTAAGTGTTGCGATAGATACTGGATATTACGATCAGTCGCATTTTATTAAACATTTTAAAGCCTTTAGCACACAAACTCCTTCGCAATTCTTTGAAAATAATTCTTCAGAAAAGGTGTCCGATTTTTACAATCTTTAAATTTTTTAATAATTTATCTTTGCACTAAATATAATATTTAGTCTGATGAAAAACCTATTTTTATTTTTTTCGATTTGCTCCCTTAATTTATTATTTAGTCAATCATTACAGCGTAAAGTGCAATTTGGTGCACGCGTAGAATATGTCACCGAAAATGGAACTTCCGGTTGTAAAGTGAAGCAAGTTGCACGAGGAACAAGTGTTGCACTTAAATTGCTAGAAAAGGATTTGATTGTCAAAATTGGTAATTCCACGTTTGCTTCAACTGATGAATTCAGCCAAAAATTCTTAACCTATTCTCCAAACCAAGAAGTTCAGTTAACGGTCTTGCGTGGTAAAAAGAAACTTGTCTTAAAAGCAAAAGCCGCTGCACGTCCGTATGAGACAGATGACAATGCAACCGTAATTTACGACGAGGTAGCCTACAAGGGTGGACAATTGCGCGTTATCATTAACAAGCCCTTTAAAGAAAATAAAATGCCGGCCATGTTGTTCATTCCGGGATATACCTGCAGCAGTATTGATGATTTACCAAATTATCATCCCTATAAACGCATTGTGGATGCTTATGTAGATGCTGGTTATGTGACGCTTCGCGTCGAGAAAAGTGGCTTGGGTGACAGCAAAAACACACCTCCTTGCGAGTCTTGTGATTTGCTAGATGAAATTGAAAATTTTGAAGTTGGATTAAAAAAACTGAAGTCACTTCCTTATGTAGATCCCAACCAAATTATCATTGTTGGTCACTCTATGGGTGGAATTGTTGCGCCAGCAATTAGTGCAAAAAATAAGGTTGCGGGTGTTGTAGTATATGGAACTACTGCTAAATCTTGGTTTGAGTATCAAAT
>JAJTHR010000352.1 GCA_021298935.1 Parachlamydia sp.
AAAATTTACAAAAATTAAAAATTTTTGAAATTGATTGCGGGGCTTTAATGGCAAGCGTCAATTATGACCACCAAGAGTTAATCAAATTAATTCGGGAGCAAATTGAGGGCCATGAAAATGATGTGCTTTTCTTTATAGACGGTATTGATCACTTGCTAAAGAATCCGGTGGCCTGGCGCACATTCAGGAAGAAATTTTTTGAAGACCAGCCGGCTGCCCGCTTCATTGCCACAACGACTTCAAAGGAAATGGAAAAAATCGAGCAAAATGACGAGGATGGTTCATTTCTTAGCCGGGTAGAAAAAGTTTATATTAATGATAACAATCCATTGCAGTGCAGTTTGGTTCTTGAAGAATATTTGAGGCATAATGCCCCGCAGCTGGAGGTGTCAAAAGAGGCATTAGAGGCTGCTATTGAGCTGGCCCAAACAGAAAATTATCTTCCGCATATTGGCCTGCCGCGTAAAGCCATTAAAATACTTGAGTGCGCTGTCGCGCGTTGCTAATGGACATACAACTGGGCGTCGCATCCAAAACTCATTTCTCCTGAGCTTGAGAGTTTGCGTTATCAATTGATGCAGCTGGAAAGGCCGCTTAGCCGCCGTTTAATCGAAAATGAAAGGGAGCTGACCGAAATTCGGTCATTGCGTGACAGGATTAAGGTGCAAGCCGCAACCGATCAGGAGCAAAAAAAGAAAATCCAAAAATTGAAGACATTACAAGCCCGTATGGATACATTTCGTCAAGATTATTTTAAACTTGCCCATCTGGCAGCCAAAGGGGCACATAAGGATAGTGCAAAAAAATACCTACTTGCTTATTTTTATGCCATTGAAAGCCTGCAAACCTCTTTATCAAACTATTTTAATCAAATTGATGCAAGCCATACCGTGCGTGTCACAGAAGAACTAGTGAGGGAACTCTTTGCAAAACAAAGAGAAGCAGAGAGGCAGCATCAGCTCCAATTGGCCCCTGAATAATTGAAACGAGACAGTAGCATGACACAACAAAAGAAAACCGGCATTTTGCTTGTTAACCTAGGCACTCCTAAAACCCCCCATCCCAAAGATGTTTATCGCTATCTGATTGAATTCCTCACGGATGAGAGGGTGATTAATTGTTCCTGGCTGAAGCGGCAATTGCTTGTCCGTGGAATCATTGTCCCTTTCCGTTTCCGGCAATCAGCCAGGCTCTATCAAAAGATTTGGACTGATAAAGGATCCCCCCTGTTAATGCATGGCCTGGATGTGAGAGACAAATTGCAAAATCTTTTAGACGACAATTTTCAAGTCGAATTGGCCATGCGCTACCAAAATCCTTCGATTAGTGAGGCGCTGGAAAAACTAAAAAATGCAAATCATATTGTTATTTTCCCTTTTTTCCCCCAGTATGCTTCGGCTACAACCGGCTCCGTCCATCAAAAAATCATGGATTCCATGAAGCAATGGACCGTCATTCCACGCCTGACTTTTATTAATAGCTATCCTGATCATCCAGGGTTCATCGAAGCATTTTGCACAAGGGCCAGGCAATACGACCTGTCTAGCTACTCTCACATCCTATTCAGTTTTCATGGGCTACCTCAGCAGCAGCTCCGGGTTGCCTATCCAGACTGCCAGAAAAAAGAATGCTGCCTGAAATGTCCGTCGGAAAGAGCCTTTTGCTATAAAGCCCAATGCTATCAGACCGCCCAAGCGATTTCTAATAAACTCTCCTTGCAGCCAGATCAATTTACCATTTGTTTTCAGTCGAGATTAGGCAAGGAACCCTGGATCCAGCCTTATACGTCTGACATATTAAAAACATGTGCGGCCAGGGGAGATAAGCGTTTGCTTGTTTTCTGTCCCTCTTTTGTGTGCGATTGCTTAGAAACCATTTGCGAAATTTCTTATGAATATGAGAAAGAGTTTAAAGCAATGGGTGGTGAATGCCTCCACCTTGTTGAAGGCTTAAATAGCCACCCCGATTGGATCCAGGCAATTAAAGATATTATTTCCAAAGAGAGTTATGAATGGGTTAAAAATTCCCCTATCAACCTATCGTCTCCAATTTAATAAAAATTTTACCATTAAAGATGCCATCTCCCTAATCGACTATTTTTCAGATTTAGGTATTTCTACCCTTTACGCCTCACCCATTTTTCAATCCACACCTGGCAGTATACATGGATATGACATCATTAATTTTGAAAAAATTAATCCGGAAATCGGGACAGAGAAAGATTTTAAAGCTTTGTCGCAAGGGCTAAAGAAAAAGGGAATCAGTCTGCTCGTTGATTTTGTCCCCAATCACATGTGCGTGTTGCAGGGAAATAAATGGTGGGAAGATGTCCTAATGAAAGGCAGGGAATCGCCCTATGCCTGTTTTTTTGACGTTCAATGGACTCCTCCAACGGCCAGCTTAAAAGACAAAATCCTTCTGCCTATTTTGGAAAATGAATATGGAAAAGAACTGGAGAACAAAACCCTAAAAGTCGTCTGCGAAAACGGGTGCTTTCTATTGGATTGCAAGGGACGCAAACTTCCTCTCTGCTTATCATCCTGGTCCCTTTTGCTAACACCATTGATCGAGAAAATTGCATCCCCTGAATTAAAACGCCAATTGACAGCGCAGATGAGTGAAGATGAAACAACGGACCTCTTGAATCGCTCTGAAATGGCAAAGCCTTTAAGCGATCTATTGCTTGAATTCAATGAAGATAACGAAAGCTTAGATGCTTTATTAAATGAACAGCACTACCGTTTAAGCCATTGGCGCATTGCTAGCGAAGAAATCAATTACCGCCGCTTTTTTGACATTAACGAATTAGCCGGCCTCCGGGTAGAAAAAAAGGAAGTATTTGATGCGGTGCATGCCTATTTGTTTAAATTGATTAAACAAGGCCTTATCGAGGGTCTACGCATTGATCACGTGGATGGAATGTACCATCCTAAAGAGTATTTTTTCCGCCTGCAAGAGGAATGCCGCAAAGCAAAGAGACGGAACGCCCTTTTTTACGTGATCGTTGAAAAGATACTCGTCGGTCCGGAACAGCTTTCTTCCACATGGCCTGTTTTTGGTACTACTGGCTATGATTTTCTCAATCTGCTTAACCAAGTGTTTGTCGACGCAACATCAAAAGAGGCATTGCATACCATTTATTGCAGATTTACCGGCGAAACCGGCAGCTGGGAAAAAACAATTTATGATTCAAAAAAATTCATACTGACACTTTCAATGGCTAGCGAGCTGCGAGCGCTCGCCCGCTTGCTTGAGAAATTAGCGGAACAAAGCCGCTGGACACGTGATTTTACTTATCATGCGCTCCATTCTGCTTTAATTGAGATCATCACTTGCTTTCCCGTCTACCGCACCTACCTCGCTCCAGGCAGCGAAGAAGCTGATCAAACGGATCAGGCAGTCATTAGGGCAGCAGTGCATGCAGCTAAGGGACCCGGTTTAGCGGAAAACGTGTTTGACTTTATAGAAAACCTCCTCATAACAAATGACCGAGCCCATTTAAGCGAGGAACAAAAAGAGGGGAGAGGGCCGTTTGTTATGCGATTTCAACAGCTTACAGGGCCGGTGACTGCAAAAGGGGTGGAAGATACCGCTTTTTATCGTTACTATCCTCTTGCCTCCTTGAATGAAGTCGGTATGGATGCAAAGCTTTTTGGGCTGTCTATTCAAGAGTTTCATCAACAAAATAGTCAGCGCTCAAACAACTGGCCCCATACAATGCTTGCTACTTTTACTCATGATACAAAAAGAAGCGAAGAAGTAAGAGCGCGTCTGAATGTACTATCTGAAATGCCTCATGAGTGGGGAGAAGCAGTGGTTCGCTGGCATGCATTGACTGCTCCTTATCGAAAAGAATTAAAGGATGGGGAAGCGCCTGGAAAAAAAGAGGAGCTGCTGCTGTATCAAACACTCTTTGGCTCCTGGCCGTTTGGCCCGGCTATAGAAATGAATGATTATAGCAAACGTATTCAAGCTTACATGGTAAAAGCTTTGCGGGAAGCAAAGGAGCGTACGAGTTGGCACAATCCAAATGCTGAATATGAAAAGCAAATAAAAAACTTTGTTCATTGCCTACTTGAAAAACCGAATTCTTTTTTGGATGATTTTATTATATTTACTAAACCATGCCTATTACCAGGGTTTTGGAATTCCCTCAATCAACTTATATTAAAAATGACATGCCCAGGCATTCCCGATTTTTATCAGGGAAGCGAACTGTGGCAATTCACACTCGTTGATCCGGATAATAGACATCCTGTGGATTATGGCAAGCGGATTGCAGCTTTAAGCCATCTAAAGAAAAATCCCTCGATCGATCAACTGGTAAGCTCAATTGAAGACGGAGCGTTAAAAATGCTTACCATGCAGCAGTTGTTAAAAAAAAGAAATGAACACCCTCAATTATTTACCAAAGGATCTTATGCTCCATTGGATTGCCAAGGGGAAAAAGCGAATCATCTGATTGCTTTCACCAGGAATTTTGAAAACCAGGCCTTTATCATTGTGGTTTCTCGTTTTTTAAAAGAGTTTGAAAAACCAGTAGGTTCTATTTGGTCCGGGACTCATTTAGTTACGAAGGATTGGCAAGGAAGCTACATCAATGTGGTGACTGAAGAAGAAATAAGAATAGGCGAGGATGGGATTGCATGCGATAAAATCTTAAGCCATCTTCCTTTTGCAGTATTGCAAAGAAAATAAAAAAAAAGAGGGCCTGCCAATCGGCGGGCCCTCTGCAAAGGCAAAACGTTATATTAGCGTGGCGCGTTGGGGTTTTGTGTGTTTACGTTACTTGGTGTGTTTACGTTTTGAATGTCATTTGCATTAGTCGTCTGGCTCCTATGCATGTTGCCAGATGTTGTGCTCCATGTATTGTCTTGAGGAGCCCCATAATTGCGGCCTTGCGTTTGGATGCGTTGATCGCGCATGTTCAAGTTGCCTTGATCTAAACGTTGTCCGTCTGTTGAGTAAACATGCTGACGAACATCTTGGTTCATGCCTGAACGTGCTCCACGTGCTTCAAAATCGCTATAATACGTTTGTCCGCCGTAAGGATATGGGTAATCTCCGCGCGAATGAGTGTTATCCCAGCCGCCTACATTGCTTTCATAATTCTGAGCGCCTTGGTTATTATAACCTTGCTGGTAACCTTGTGGGGCTCCGTAGTTGCGGTTGTAGCTACCCCATGGACATCCCCCTTGAGGGCATTGTGCCATTGCGCTTGCAGCAACAAGTGTAGAAAGGATGGAAGTGATGACGGTTTTAGATAAAAGTTTCATATGAATCTCCTTTTGTGTTTAGTTCTAAAGAATAATCTTTTCATGCACCATCGTGTTTTTAAATGAAAGAAAAAATTTACTTTTTTTTTGAATTGTTCAAATCTAATTCAAGGTATACTGCAAGGGTGAAAATAGCAACTAATCTACAATAAGGATCAAACCTTTTTCACCAAGAGGTTCGCTTGCTAAAACGTTTGCGCCATTAATGTTCAACTGCCCCTGGTTCATTGATAGGGAGAGACGATTTTGTTCGGAATATACCGCGCGCGGTATAACATTTCCCTCTTTGATTTCACCCTCTCTATTGTTATCAATTATTTGAGGCTCCGGCGCTGGAAGCGGTTTAAGAGTCTCTGGGGTTTTTTTTCCCGCTTCAAATTCTGAAGCCAGCCCGATTTCATCTTCATAATACCCGGCTTGATGGGGGTGCGTGGCCTGCTCTTTAGCTCTTTCATCTTCAATTTTCTGGCAACGCAGGCATGTTTCTGCATGAAGACTAAAAACACTGCAAATACTGGCTACAACGAATGAATGCTTGAAAATGCCCATATTGACCCCTTGAATTTTGTTGAAACGTAATCGAATTATGCATTTGCTAAAAATTATTTTAAATATATAATATCTAATGTCCATTTTGTTAAGTTAAGTCATTTAATATAAACGTGCTTTTGAAGAAATTGATTTTTCTTAAGAAAAGCTATTGCGTTAAATTCCCAAATTTATGTAAATTAGACACTTCAAACGTTGAAAATAACGATCTGAAAGCCAAGTGCCGATGAGCACTTGTTGTTTGTTTTGACAGTATAAGAAAGACAATGTGCAAGTAAGAAACAATAAAGCTTGTGTGGGACAGATTTAAACCTGTCGCACATATGAAGCGCTACTAAATAGCGCGATTAAAAAAGAACATACTCAAGTTTTCTAGAGTTATTTTTCTGTGAGAATTTGATCTTGGTTCAGATTGAATGCTGACG
>JAJTHR010000348.1 GCA_021298935.1 Parachlamydia sp.
GACTGCTAGGGGATTGACACAGAAACAACTAGCCGATCGCGTTGGCACTAAACAATCGGCGATCGCTAGGCTTGAGGATGCTGATTATGATGGGCATTCGCTATCAATGTTACAGAAAATTGCTGGCGCTCTCAATCAAAAAGTTGAGATTAAGTTTTCAGCGATCGCGTCTTGAGACCAGTTGGGTGTAGTGGCTGTTTTTTTAGTAAATTAATGGCGCTCTCATATTTCTCAGTCAATACGAGGCTTAGTTACCTTCAACTTACATTTTAATTCAGAGACACATCAGGAATAGTTTCTATAACTTCTATCTCTTCAGTAATCGAAGTAGTTTCTTGTGAAGTAGCAGCAATTATTCTGAGGTTAATATCAATCGCTATTTGATTTTTTTCAAGAACAACATTCGCCCTCTTAACTAAAATTTTTACAGAGAAGTGATCGTCTGACTGTACTTCAGTAGGTATCTGCTTTCTATAACCAGCAGCTTCAAGCCATTCAGTTATGCTTCTCCAATTATCAACTTTTCCATTAGACTTCCCAACTAAATTTTTGACATATTGATATAGGGTACTGCAAAGATCAACTTCTACCCCTTTAACGCTCTTGCTCAGCTTTTCGGCAATTTCTGATGGACTATGACCAGAGAGCAAGCCCCTCAAATGCAATTTTTCCACAGGAGTTAGTCGTCTTCCCTTAGCCGAAGCAAGATCGGTATAAAGGGTTTCTAAGTCCCACTCTGTAAAAACTTGCGGAAACTGTTCATCAGTAAATGTCATAAATATTATCTAAGTAAATTCCTAATCAGATCCTAACACAACTATTAGCTTAAGTTAGGTTTAGGTTAACTAAAGTCAGCCTAAAATGAAATTGCTTAAATTAATGTAGTATTTTAGTATCATGGACAATGATTACAGTGGAGAAGATGCTCTTGTTGATCAAACAAGAGATATGATTAAGGCTCTCAATCATATGCGTCAAATTGCTGGTGGACTCGATCAAATTGTTGACGAGAATTTACCTTACCAAATAGCAGATATTGTCAAATTTCATTCAAAAGGTGCTGCTGCTGCTGCGGTAGGCTCAGCTTGGATTCCAGGGGCAGGGGGGGCGGCGGCGATTCTTGCATCTGCGGGCTTTATATGGTCTATGTATGCAAGAATCGGCTCAGAAATAAACTTACCGATGTCAGAAAACATCCTTAAAACTCTTGGATCTGGAGTGGCTACTAACCTTGCTTCGGGGATGGCTGCTTCATGGGTTATGTCATCCGTATTTTCACTCTTTCCTGGAATTGGCAGCATTGGCGCATCCGTCGTTATGGGCGGTACTTGTTATGCTTTGACCCTAGCTTCAGGTTACGTCTACTTGAAAATCATGACTGCACTATTTATTAGTGGAGTTGATCCCACAAAAATGAGTGAGCAGGAGTTGAATAATATGGCGAAGAACATTGCTAATGATAGTGATGTTAAAGATGTGATGAACACTGCGAAACAAGCATATAAACCTAAATAGATGGGATGTGCAACTAAAAGTCTGAAAGCCCTGATTTCTCGTATTATCAAAATCCTAAAGATCATCAATTTAAATTAGGTATTTTAATAAAATCGTCAAATTTAAACTTATACAACTTGAGGAAGTCTAAATGATGGAAGAAGATACTGCATTAGAAAATATGAAGGAAACAGCCTTTCATGAAGCGGGTCATGTTTTTTTGCATGAAGTCTTTAAAGTACCATACACAAGCGTACAAATTAATGAAAACGTTAATGAAAATGCACAAAAAGGTGTGGTACATGGAGACGGAGAAGCACCGATAGACGATCTAATTTATGCTTGTATTTGCTTCTCAGGAGCAGTTTCACAAGATAAATATACTCATCCATTATGCCCACCTGAACAGTATGGCGAATCGCTACAAGAAGGTCTATGGGTAAATGGTTCGGATCTTGATAAATACACAAAACTAGGACTATCCAAAAATCACTTCCGCTCATTGTTAGACTTTACAATAAAAATCATTATTGATAATGATAATTGGGAATTAGTTTCAAAAATTGCTGATGCTCTTATTAAAAAAAAGCAATTACGACCTGAAGAAGTGAAACAGATTGTAGGCGATTTGGGATTAAAAGAAAAACAATATCTTTATACTTTAGATCTGTTGGGAAATAAGCTCAAAAAGTCTTGTGATGATCTAGACTGGGTAACGGTTTCAACGATTTTCAATCAAAAACCTTGAAAACTAATTTCTGTAAGGATTTCAGCTATTTTAGTCATTATTACTCGACAGGTCTCTTAGATCGCGCAGTTAAGAAAATCCTATTAGAAACTGGTATGACTAAAGACGAATTAGTAGAAGCTTTTTGCGGTGATTTGTGATGTGATGGATTAAGGAATGATCGCGTAAATTTACAATTGCAAGCATCTTGCTATAATAGCCGCATAACCTTAGCCCTCCAAAAACTTCTATGCTCTCCCAACAACTTGAAGACAAATCTCAACATCTAGAAACTAGAGTAGCCGCATTAGAAACAGAACTCGCGCAAATGCGACAGATGCTATCTGTATTTGTTCAGAAAAAAACACCTTGGTGGTTAAAAGTCGCAGGTAGCTTTGAAAACGATCCCACCTTTGACGAAGCAAATCGCCTCGGTCAAGAA
>JAJTHR010000345.1 GCA_021298935.1 Parachlamydia sp.
AGTACCTTATACTCGGCCTTTAAGAACGCCATAGCGCCCTCTGCAATGTGGCCGGCAATTTTCTTCATTTTGTCGGTGCCGGCATCTTGATTAGCCACCCAGGCACTTTTCCAAACAACATACAATAAGCCCAGAACACCGAAGATGGGCAGCGCATACAACAATTGATTTAGCATACAGGTTTTAAGGTTTAAGATTCACGCCCCTCGTTGGAAGGGCTAAAAAAAGTTCCGCAAATATAGAAGAACTTAGGCATTGGTCAATAGGCATTTTGGGACTTAGGGGCTAGGACTTGGAGCTTGGGGATTGAGGTTTTTAAGTGCTTGGCGGCCTGGCTCTCGAGGCGCTGAGCCACCAGGCTGTCGACAGTCGCCAACCAACCGCAGATTCTACTTCAGGCTCCAAAATGCCTCCATCCTTGGCAGATGCTACTACCAAATTAAACTTTGTAATCTTGTCTTGCTTGGTCTGAAAGCGGACCTTAATGCATATGTCGCTAAATTCAATACTAGTTTTCACACTTTTTGATTTTACTACAATTCACACTGATAGCAGCATATTTAATTTGTAAATTTGCATATCAGGGAAGATGAAAGTTCTTTATCATACGATTGCCAAGGCGAAGCATAATACAGAGTGAAAACGCAAGTTTGTTACTGCTGGAGCTACATTAGAAATATCCAATGGATGCCCTCAATTAGATTGAGCAAGTGCCATTCAGGACTTTCTGAGAGTGAATTGTCGGTCATTAGATTGATTAGTTTACAAAGGTAGCAATGAATTACCCCGTGGTGGATAGGCAAGCCTTTTATCGTTAAGTATGATAGAAATAGAAAGCCGCTACAGTCTTCCCTGTTTTTTTATGAGACGAAGTAAAGGTTGGTATAAGCCAAAAGGATATTTGCATATTTCTCCCAAACTTAGGAAGAATGATGAGTCTTCGGTTTTAGACTATATTAAAACTAAGCTAAGCCAGCATAATTTTTTTCCCCTTGTTCATGAGACAATCAGCACAAGAAGGTATAAGAAACTTGCAAATGGAGAGAGAAGTCATTTCGATTATGTTTCCGCAAAATCAAAGCCTACAGCAAAGGACAGAGAAATTTTTTACGCAAATCATTTAGACGCACATATCTATTCATACTTCGCAAACGAAGTGTTAGGCCCCAAGTATGAGAGTAGATTAAAAGAGGACAAAGAATTAGATAGTTCCGTAATAGCATACAGACGGATTCCGGTTTCATATGCAAGTGAATCAAACAAATGCAACATTGACTTTGCAAAGGAAGTTTTTGATGAAGTGAAATCAAGAGGAAACTGCTTTGTTGTTTGTTACGATATTGAAAATTTTTTCCCTTCTCTGGATCACGACTACTTAAAAAAATGCTGGTGTGGACTTTTTGGGACAGAGAAATTGGACGATATAAATTACAAAATTTTTAAATCAATAACGGCCTATTCATTTGTTGAGTTGCAGGATTTGATCACCGCATGTTCAAATCCACAGAAAGGCCTTTTAAGAAAGCATCACTTCATAAATGCTAAGCCGAAACTTAAATCTTATTTCCCTGAACCAAAGGAGTTTAGAAAAAGAATTGCTGCTAAGAAGCTAATCAAAACAAATCCTAAAGATAAGACAACTGGAGAACGTAAAGGTATTCCACAAGGCACACCAATTAGCGCATTCTTGGCGAATCTTTATTTGCTCGACTTCGACATCTTTATGATTGAAGAATTGGTAAAAAAGGAAAACTGTTTTTATAGGAGGTATTCTGATGATATTATAATTGTCTTTTCAGACGAAATACATTTTCGAAAGTGGGATAGTAGAATTAGGGAGACCCTTTCTGTATCACCTTTTCATCTAATAATAAACGAAGGAAAAACAGTAGTTTCAAAATTTGAAATTGCAACTGAAGGAATGAATTGCAGTACAAAAATACAGAATAGCCTTTCCTTTTCTTCAGGTGTTCCACTACGATATTTAGGATTTGACTTTGACGGGAAAAAGATAACGATCAAGGATGCAAGCCTTTCTGCCTACTATAGAGATATGAAACAATCCCTTAGGGCAAAAGGTAATAGGGTAAAAGCTTCGAAGTATTTTAATTCAAAAAATCCTGAAAAACAGCCAAAAGACACAAAGTTATATCTAACAAACCTCATGAAACGCTTTACTCACCTAGGAAAAAACAAAGCAAAAAGTAACTTTCTGACTTATGTCGAGAGAGCAGCCAGGGCGATTTATCCAAAAGCTAAAAATAATGATAACCCCATAAGTGGCCAAGTTAAAAGAAGTTGGTCAATCTTTACCTCAACAGCGAATCGCTTCAGGTAGATAGAATATCATTTCTTCACGTTAACTGGAGTTCTTTTCCTTTATGTCCGAAATAACTAAGAAAACATCACCTTCAACCCTGCCCACAGTTTCTTTTTAGCCTCATCATTTGCCATCAACTCCGGCAGTGGCGATGAAACAATCACAGAAGTTCCTTGTGCCGGCAATACTTCAAATTTGGGCATGCCTTCAGCCAGACTAAAGCACAATACGCGCTCTGGTTTTTCCATCCACAATGACAAATCGAGCTGCGATTGTTGTTTGATTGCCACTGA
>JAJTHR010000068.1 GCA_021298935.1 Parachlamydia sp.
ATGAGATGTTAGGGGCAAGCCGTAGGGTAAAAATCAGGCCAGAAAAGGCTATCGTAATGGAACAGGGAAGGATTGCGGCATGAAGTTAATATTCTTCCCGTCTACTGAACATAAACTGAACATAAGAATGACATGACAATTGATCAGGCTAATTTTCGGTATAAACAAGGAAAAAAATTGTAGACACATTAAAAATATGGCAAAATTTTTTTACGAGTTTCTAACAAAAATTAGCAAACAAATCATCCGGAATTGATGACAATCATTATTCGTTTAGATCCCACTTTTAGCTAAAATGACACATAGCCGGGCAAGCGAATGAAAAAAAGGGAGCGAAGCCTCCCTTTTTTTTAGAAGGCGTAGATAAATTCGATTTCGAAATCCGAATAGCGATGCGGCCCGCCAATGTGGCGGTCTTCTTCACGACTGTACTCGTATATCGTATCGATGGTCAGGTTGTCCGTAAAGGCATACAAAAATTCAAAACGCCATCCCTGATAGTTAGTGTTTCCCCTACGTGGCAAATAAACATTTGTTTTACTCGAGAAACACTCCCCGGGCGAATAACTGGAAAAGTTATAGGAAGGGGCATTATCGACTGAAACATCCACAATGTCATATAAATTGTCTTCCAGGAAATTTCCACGGCAAATGCCGCCTGCATCAATGTCTGCAACGGCCTGGGCCTGAAGCATGTTGTATTCAACGTCAATTGCCCAGTCCCCCGCCTTATTCACCACACCAACTGTCAAACCGGCATAGGCGCCCAGATTCTTTCTTTTGTGATGCGTAAAGTGGGTCTTTTTTGCCGCATGGTTGATTAAAACACCGCCATAAAATTCAAACGGAACGACCTTGCAATCAAATTCAGGATTGATTGTATAAACAAAACTTAATTGCGAAATTTGAAACTGCGATCCAAAAGGGTTGCGGATATGGCAGCGGTTTTTGCCATGCTTCGTCCAATCAATAAAGGAATAGCGCACATCTAAACCTAAATCATACACATTTAATAACCCGATCTCAGTCGCGTAGCCGAATAAATTCACCCTTTCATCAATAACAAAAACGCCGTTTTCCCAATAAAAATCCATGTCTTCATTAATTGAGCGGGCATACTTTAGCAAAATTCCATCGAAACGATTGGAAAACTGGATTTCCGAAACAAACACATCATCAAGCTTGCGCCGTCCCGCTTCGATATCCAATCGGTTTTTACCATCCGCCCAAATGTTATAACCCATGAAGGCTCTTTTCAAATTAATGGAATTACCTTCTCCGCTTCCCTTACCTGTTCGGCGTTGATCACGGAATGCCCTATCCACGACTTCATCGCCGTTGCAATCGAAAATCGGAAAATTATTCACGCAGCAATCATTGCGCCCGCGCACACCGGCCGAGTTGTCATACTGAAGGTGAGCGGTTGCCCACGAGCGGCCGAAGGAGTATTTCAATTTCAAATTGAATTCAACGTCAAAGTCATTGTGTGAAACCGGTAAATCGCGCGCGTCGACATGATGGCCGCCGCGGATATTTCGATACGATTCGCGGATCGGACAGCTGCTTGCACCTTCGCCGTTGTCATCAAATGTCGAGCTATCGCAGGGTGTGTAGAGAACTACCCCTTTCTCATAAAGATTGCGCCATTCGAAGCGGATGTCCCCGCTAATATCAAGATTGTTCGCTTTCTTTTTAATATCGATATTTTCTTTGGATTGAACAAATTCTCTGACCGGCTGGTCGTCACTCTCTTGGAGCTGCTTTTCAAAGGATGTTTCCTGCTGCTGCTGGGCCTGCAATGCGCCAGCTGTAAATCCTGCTGCCAATAAAATAGGCATCAGATACCTTACAAAATTCATAATGGTCTCCAATATATTAGTAAAATGTCATGTTGAAATGAAAAAAGGGCGATAGAGGTTCAGTTAAGTAATTGACTTGAAAAAGAAATCGCAATTTTCGGTAATGGTTTTAAAGCATGTGTGAGTTAATGTCAATGATGAAAAAGGGAATCAGATCTGTCCATATTCAGAAGGCTTGATGTAAACCCCCCACCGAAGATCAGGCCGGCTGCCATTCAGCCATTCTTTCCAATTGGACATCGGATGGCCGTACAATCCTGTGTAATCCACTCTCCATAATTCAAATCGCCCGGTGCCCGGGTTGGTGACAAATGCAAAATAATGGCGCATCCAATTGGTATCGGCAAAAATAATCGGTTCGGGCAAAGAATAGCCAAGCTGCTGGGCCGCTTGACTGATAAGAAGATGATAGTCGTGCGGGAATGAAGTATTCCCTTCGCTTAAGCAAATAAGCGCTTTGCAGCAATCCTGCAGCTGGCAAGCACCCATCCGATTTTCCATGCGGGAAAGAGGAATGCGCTCCAGCAGATCCATCATTTGACCTGCCTTTTCTTCCGTTATGAAGGGGAGCAGGATAAGCAATTTTTCAAGGCGCTCTTTCAGTTCGCTGACAGGAAATAGGGGCAAATAGGAAAATAAGAAGCTGTCGATCTCATCTGCCGACAGAATAGGGGAGCGGCCATAGCGGAGCCCCCTGTCTTCCTCCAGGCCATCCACAATAATCTGCCTTAGAAACAGGGGATTTATCGGGCCTGCAAGCATTCCAAAAAGATCTTTAAAGCGCGGTTTAAAATTTTCAGGTATTTTTTGAATCAAGTTTTGCACAATGAAATGAATGCTATCCGCATCAAGCAGCATCTCTTCGAGAAAATTTTCCGCCGGCTTGACAAATCTATCTCTGATGTATGTATAGGTGTATTCTTCTCCTGTCCATAATCCCTTAAAAAGATTTGAAAGGGGTTTTAAAAGAAAAGCATGCGTGGGCGATTGCATCAGCATCAGCGTGCGCCGTCCGTCAAGATAGGGATTGATTTGCGGCTTTTCAATATGCTTAAGGGTATCAGCTAAAAAAACAAGCAGCTCAAGATCGTTTTCAAACCATTTTGATGCCTCTTTCGGTTTATCTTCCAGACGGTAGTAGCAGCTGACCAGGGTGTTCATTGTCCCCCCGGACGTATAGACCCACGGTTTTTTTTCCACTTTATCCAGATTGTCCAGCGGATTCATAATCAGGGGAACCTGGTGGGCGGCCGCCATGCGATGAAAGGCTGTTTCCAAAAACTCTTTCGTCTTGACGTGGTTGATCAGCGC
Source organism: Parachlamydia sp. (assembly GCA_021298935.1). GTDB lineage: Bacteria > Chlamydiota > Chlamydiia > Chlamydiales > Parachlamydiaceae > Protochlamydia. Next base: position 3,171 of record JAJTHR010000068.1, read on the forward strand.
CGTCACAACATCGGATAAGTCCCTCTCCACCCCTTGTTTCTCCATAGCGGCGGCAATTTCAGGCTCGGTAGCCACCAGGAAAGAAGAGAGGCATTCGATGAAATCATGCTGGTTCTTAATCCTTGTCCATTGCGAAGTATTGCTCCTGCCATGCTTGTAAACAAGTCGGAATCCGGCCGGGCTGTCGTCGAATGGGCCGGTTGTCACTTCCTGCATATCGGCATCATACACTTCCTGGAAGTAAACCTTAAATAATTCAATGTAGAGATGGTAAAGGGTATCGTACAGGTTGACCAGGGCATTGGCACGACCTTGCAAGTCATCTCTTTTTTCCTGAATGAAGTAAAATTCATTCCTGCGGCTTTGGTACTCCATTTTCAACCATTGCACTTCTTTTTCGGTCGATGAATGCCTCATGCGCGACTCCAGCGTCTTTACCTGGGTATATATCATTTCATAGTCATACTGCGAATCTTTAAGCTCCCGATTGACTTCATCTAATTTTCTTTGAATTGTTTGCTGGATGCATTCACCCATACCGCCAGGCTGATTCGTGCCCATTCCCAAACTGGCAAACAAATTCCAGCTTGTAAACTCCAGTTTGGTTTCAGAAAAAGAAGCGAGTGTAAATTCCCAGGTTTTCAACAGGGCATTATCGGACAAACTTTTAAAGGCATTTTTAGCCAGCTCATAGGTAAAGAGAAAAGTGCTGCATTTATCCCCAAGGCTGCTGCCTGACTTTTGCCTATTGGAAGGAGTGATTTGCATCAACAGGCTGCTTTGAAGCATGGGACGGGGTCTTTCTTCATATTCTTTCAATTGCTGCTCCGTTAGACCGAACGACTGCAGTAGCACAGCGCGCAGTAATTCTTCAGCAGTTACAAAGCAATAGGGAGCCCGAAAGGCCTTTTGTTTAATATAGGGCTCCAACCACCCCTTTAACCGGGTAATTTTATTTTTTACAGGATCATCCGGGCCGAGCAAGCCGGCGGCTTCCAATGCCTTCATCAGGCCCGGGGAGTACCAAGTCTCCGGCGTCATTACATTGGTTGAGAGTTGAATAAAGAGGGGCTTTTTCAGCTCTCCGCTTCCCCAGCTGGGGCTGATGGGCGCTGCATACTCAATCCCCCCAAAAACCCTTTTTAACCGTCCGGTCGCAATTAAATCGGACAGGTCCTGCAAGAAAAGCTCCGGCTGTTCGCTTTGCACCATGATTGCCGGAGCTGTTGCAAAACAAGAGCCGACATTTTGCCTTAAGAAGCAAAGCCAAGCTGCCAGAACAGCCCGCTTTGCATGGGCATCATTCAAATGCACCTGCGGCTGAAGCTCCAGGGTTTGCCTGATTGCCTCTTCGGCAATTTTATTTCCGATCGGCCGGGAGATCTTTTTTAACTGGCGCTGAATTTCTTTATTGGAGGAAATGAGCTGGAGTGTTTTTAAGAGATGCTCCTGTCTGCAAGAGTCATACTGGCGCATGGGCCCAATCGAATAAAGGCTGCTTTTTAATTGCTGAATCAGGGTTGGCAAGATGGCAGTATTAAACTCTCCCTTTTCATCCACTAAAACATTTGCTAAATCCCTTGTCCGCAAAATGTTCCTCACGGAACAACTTTCCTGAATTTGCGAGCGGTCCAGCCGGCGTGACAGCTCTTCATACTCATCGGTCGCCAGTTGAGCAAAATAGGTCGATTTTTGACGCTCCCCTCTCTTAGCCTTTACAGCTAAGGCAAACAGGCGAGGAAAAAATAAAGGATGATTCAAAGGGGCTTTAATCTGATTTAAAATTGTATCAATATAATCAGATTGCATGGATTCCCTCTTAACCTCAAAGCCGTATACATAAATTGCAGCACTATTTAATCTATTTAGTAAATTTTGTGGATTTATGTATCGATATTTAATTGGTTTTTTTTTCTTTCAGCTAATATGCCTATTTTTTTCTTTAGAGTCTATTGTAAAGCAAGGGCTAACTAATCATATTGAAGTGAACCCGGGCGATCAAGTCCCCGTCAAATTTCAGCTGATAAATTCTACGAATACCCCCCAAACCTATACCCTTAATCACTATGACTACAGTTACCAGGCCAATGGGGAAGTGAATTATTTAAACGCCGGCCAGCACTCCCGTTCAAATGCTGCATGGCTGCATATGCCGGTCCGTTTTGTGACGGTGCCGCCGCAAGGGGAAAGCAATGTTTTTTATGACATTCTGGTGCCGAATGACCCCTCTTTATCCGGGTCATATTGGAGCGTTTTTCTGATTGAGCCCAGGAACACCCTTCCTCTACACACAAATAGCAATGAGGGATTCAATTTAGAAGTAAAAATCAGATATGCGTATCAAGTTGTGACCACAATAAAAGGGGGCACTTCCAAAATCGAAATAGAAGGATTCGAATTAGATCATATTGAATTCGACCCCTTCCTTGCATTCAATATTAAAAACAGCGGCACGTTATTCTTGTCCCCCTTGATGCTTGTCAAGCTGTATGATCAAAAAGGGCAGCTTGCCCATACTGTGCAAACGCAAACGCAAAAAATTTTACCCGGCTGCTCTGTGCGCTATTATGTACCTGTTAAGGGCATTCCTTCAGGTCCCTATTCAGCCCTCATCTTCCTGGATGATAAACAAAATAATGTCTTTTGCTATCGTCTAAATGTCTCTATATAAACTTTTCCTTTTTTTTATTTTGGCTTTAGGCGTCCTGGATGCAGAAGAACCTATGGTAAAATTTACCAATACCGCCATGATGAATCTGGAGCCTGGAAGCCTTCTTCCAATCAGCGCTTATATTACAAGCGATCAGCCTCAATTATTGTGCCAGCTTCAATTGCCGGAAGGCTGGGAATCTTTAAACCCAGCTGAAAGCCTTCAAGACGGCGGAGTCTATTTGAATGCAGTCCAAGTTCCTGAAAAGACAGCCCCCGGCATTTATACCATTCGGCTCCTCGTCGGCCATTATTATTTTGACCGCCTGCAGGTGCCTGTTGGAATAAAAGATCAATTACTGCTCAAAATCAACGAAATTCCAACCGTTCTGACTAATGGAGAAAGCTTTCCCTTAAATTTGACTTACTGCAATGCCGGCAACCAGCATCTCAATATATCCTTAGAGCTAAAAGGAGAGTCGCTTACCTATCAATGCCCTTGCGAGCCCCTCTGCCTGGCTCCCGGAGAAAAACATACCCATGATTTTTTAGCCACCATTGCGGCTGCCAATGAGACAAGCGAAAGGGCATTTTTATTTATACAAATTAAAAATAACGATACAGGGGAAATCATCGAAAGGCGCACGCTCCTCTTCGATATTGTCCCGCTTGGAACGCATCCTGCCGATCCCTTCATCCGCATTCCCGCTACGTTGCGTTTCGCTGCAGAAAAAATCGGCGATGAGCAAGTGATTTTTGCCGCATTCGAGGGGGAGGGCATGCTGGATGAAGCAAGAGAAATAGCCACGCAATTTTACGTGCAGCTTCCTTTCTATCATCTTGACATCTCTGCTCAAGAGGCTGCCAGTTTTTCATGGAATTTCACTTCCCCTGAATGGGAAATGATGGCGGGCGACAATGGATATTCCCTAGGACCTCTGTCTGAAGAATATTGGTTTGCCAGGGGGGCGATGCTGACCCTCCTTCAAGAAAACTTTGATGCAGGACTGTTTTATGCCCAGGACATTTTTCAAGATGATTGCTTCAGGCGCGAAGGGGGCCTCCTGATCAACTGGCAGCCCTATGAACAGCTAAAAGTCGGGGGGAGCTACCTCTGTAAACAATACCTGAAACAAACGGCGCATATTGGCGAGGTTGACTTCGAATTCAGCCCCTCCCCCTCTTTAAATCTGACTGCCAATCTGGCGCGCAATTTTAAAGGAAGTCAAAGGGGCCGCTTTGGCTACCGCGTACATTTAAAAGGAAATGGCTGGAATGAAAGCACTTATGCAATTGAAAAAATCTATTTAGGTAAGAATCTTTGGGGTTCCTATGACGGGCATTTAAACCAGCTGAATGGGTATATCGACCAACCGATCAGCTGTCATTATTCTGCAAATTTCGGCTTCAATTTTTTACGTTATACATTCAACCACAAATGCTGCAACCGCTTTAGGGAAGAGCCTATCATGGAAAATAGCTTGCAGGGACAGGTCAATTATTACAATGAAAAGGGATTTACATTTGCTTTTACAAGCCAATATTTTAGGGCTCAGGATTTGAATCGGAGCTGCGAATTTAATTTCCGGCAAGTATGGGGTGGGTTTAAAGCAGGTCTTCTCCTGCATGAGAGCTATATTAATTTTCTAACATCATTTGGACTGGAACATAATCTTAAAAATAATAAAAAAAACTTTTTGCAGCGCTATGCGGTCAACTTCAACAATGATTTATCAAGCTACTTAAAGCTCAATCTTTTTTTTGAATTCGGCAATATCAATTTATTTAAAGCTCATGCCTGGCGCTATGCTGTAGGAAGTCAATTAAGCTGGCAAATAAGTAGCCGCACCTTTCTCTCCCTATTCGCTCAAACGAACCGTTACTCTCGCACACGCCATTGGAACGGACAATTTGCCTTTAACTTTTATCACCTGTTTGATAACGAACATCGGTTCGACTTCAACATTCAAAAAGTGTCCCATCCTAGGCATCAGTGCCATCTGGATGAAATGCAGTATTTAATTTCTTACACCATCCCCCTTGATATCTTGGTTGACAGAAAAAGAAATCAGGGAGAGATCGAGGGGCGCCTTTTTAAAGCATCCACTCAAGAACCCATTTCGCGCGCTCTTGTGAAAATCAATGACCAGTCAGTTTTAACTGATAGGGAGGGGCGTTTTTCATTTAAAGGTGTACCGGCAGGTCTTCAGCAATTCAAGACTGAAAAAATCCCCGGGAATCAAACAACCCCCTACATCGAATCCTCACCCATTTCTGCTAAAGGGGGAAAAACGGTCCACATAGAGGTTCCCATTTATGAAAGCAGCCTTGTGGAGGGGCAAATCATTTATTTCAACCAAATGGAAATCAGTCAAATCGAAAATTTATCCGGTTTGGCTGAGCTGCCTTTCTGCTATGGCGGAACGAAGGAAAACACATCTTTGCAGCTTGAAAACTTGACAGATCATCATGTCCGCTATGCTCGTACAGATAGCTCAGGCTTTTTTTCTTTTCCTAAGCTTTATCCTGGACAATGGCAGTTAACAATTGATCCTAGCGCATTGCCGCAGGGATATCGCCTAAGATCCGAGGCTGAAATCATCGAACTAGAAGAAAATCAGGTGCACCGAATCCATTTGGAAATCATACCGGAAAACACCAAAGCATTTCATGTCTTGGACTATCCTACAGAGATCAAAGAAATAAAAAATTAAATTTTCCAGCTATCATCTTTAAAATAAATCCTATTGATTAAGTAAATTGATTCGTTTATATCCTAACTTTTCGGCAACGTTATAAAAAGTCATCATCATTGTCTAGCGCATAACGGCTTACACACAATTGGAAAGGAACTTAAAAATGAGTTTTTTTTTATGCATGCTTTTATAGCCTGCGTTAGCTTATTTTTTTTGAATAGCCTTTTACAGGCCAGCAACCAAGTTAGTCGAATAGATGGCAACAATGAGATTGTGGCAATCTGGCATCAGCCTGATGAAATAACCAGCCACTTGCAAATCAATGGATCTTATGGAAAAACAAATCCTTCTACGACCGCTCTCACTGAACCTTTATTAGTCCATGCATATAATCCTATACTTGCGACCTCCAAAATACCGC
>JAJTHR010000359.1 GCA_021298935.1 Parachlamydia sp.
AAGTTGGCTTGTCAGCGCTTCAGATTTAAAAGATCTTTTCGAAGTTGATATCTTTGAATATCAACAAGGAGAGATCTTTTAAAGATGAAGGTGATCACAAGTCAAATTTATGATTTTAATTTCGGGAAATGGTATAATTTCGGGAAATGGTATTATTTGTCGATTGCAAGAAAACCTTCAATCTAGCTGATTATGCACGCCTAACAAGCACTGCATTAATTTTTTCGTCATTTGACCATTAGAGAAGCCTACAGAAACCTTCTATGTACTATTAGGCTCTGTAGTAGCTTATTTGTCGATTGCAAGACAGCTTTTAAATCGTGTCATCCTCTAATGAAGCTGCATCGATCTTCGTATACGTCAATAGCTCCATCAATTCTTCACGCGTAAATTTCTTCAATGTCGATTGATCATCCACGCCTACCACATCTTCCATCAACTGTCCTTTGCGATCAATCATTGCATTGATCTTCTCCTCAAAGGTTCCAAGAGTGACAAGTTTAAAAACCTGTACCCCCCGCGTCTGACCGATCCTGTGCACTCTGTCGGTGGCCTGGTTTTCACGGGCGGCATTCCACCATCTGTCGTAATGGATGACAACAGATCCTGCTGTAAGGTCGATTCCCAATCCTGCCGCCTGCAATGAGCCAACGAAAACTTCACAAGAGGGGTCTTCATTGAAGCGCCGCAATTCTTCCCTGCGGTCCTGCGTCGATCCGCGGATGCCTGAGAAGCCGATCCCCTGTTCTTCCAAATAGAACTGAATGATATCGAGCATTCCTAAGTACTGCGAGAATATGACCACCTTCTGGTTGCTCTGCCTGGCCTCATTTAACAGCTCAATAAACAGGTTCCATTTGCCGGAAGGGTATTTCTGATAATCCTGCGGACATTTCAAATAGACCGCCGGATGGTTGCAAATTTGCTTGAGGCTGGATAACAGCGAGAAAATATGCAAAAAAGGAATTGTATTATGCTCGTCCTGTAGCTCCTCGATCAGATGCCTGCGCCTTTTTTCGAGGACTTCGATATAGAGCTTCTGCTGCACCGGAGAGAGGTCACAATGGGATATTTCTTCCATTTTTTCCGGAAGCTCCGTCAATACCTCCTCTTTTTTACGCCTTAAAGTGAAAGGCCTGATCAGGCGATTGAGCAAATCTTTGCGCCTAAAATTCTGCTCCTTTTCAATCGGTTTGATAAATAGCTCCCTGTAATCTTTTTCGCCCGGCATATAGGAAGGGAGCACGATGTCAAACAAGGATTTTAACTCGCGCAAATGGTTTTCAATTGGCGTACCTGTCAGCCCAAGCTTCATCTGGGCTTTGACTTTTTTTAATGCCACATAGGTCAGGCTCATCTGGTTTTTTGCCACCTGAATTTCATCAAAAATCGCCAATTCAAAATTAATATCTGCAAATTGCTCCTTTTGATTGCGCAAAATACCGTAAGAGGTCAGGAGAATGTCATATTTTTTATTAAAACCCTCCAGGCTTCTGTTCAGGCCATAAAAAGTGCAGACACGCAGACTCGGTAAAAAGCGCTGCAGCTTTTCCTGCCAATGGTAAAGGACCGAGGTGGGGCACACAATCAAAAAGAAGTGGGGCGTCCCTTCAGCGAACTTTTCAATAAAGTTAGCAATGCTGGCCATCAAGGCCATCGCCTGGTGGGTTTTACCCAGCCCCATGTCATCGCAAAGCAATCCGGAAAGCTGCTGATGATAAAGGAACCACAGCCATTCGACTCCCACCATCTGATAAGAGCGCAAGCGGCTATCAAGCCCCTTTAAATCGGGGGTGTCGGGTGCTCTAAAAGTAATAAGGGTAGCTAAATGCTCCTGGCTTGAAACACTTGCCTCTTCAATTTTTATGGGATCAAAGGCATTGAGGCGCATCATTTCCAGCGTGGACAAAAGAAGGAAGCCCCCTTCCAAAAATCTTTCTTTTTCCAACCGGCGCAGCCAGTCGAATTGACGCTCTTTCAAGGCCACCATTCCCGCTTCAAAAAAGGCGTAAGGCTCTTTTTTGATCAAAGCTTCATGCAATTGGGAAAGGGGGATTTTTCCATAGTCCGATTTATAAAAGAGTTCAAGCCGATACCATCCCCTGCCCTTTTCGGGATAAGGTTCAATTAGGCTAGCTGTCAACTCCAGGGTAGCAGGCTTTTGCAAACGGGGATCAAGCTCTTTGACAAAAGGTCTTAAAGCTTCCAATTCATAGGCCAAGAAAAAATCGCGCTCCTCACCCTCTAATTCAACCGGAGATTGGACCTCCTCGGGCAAGCGTAGTTCCGGAGGCATCTCGTAAAATCCCTCCCCTTCCATGTAAACAAATTCATCAAAAAATAGAAGCTTATCGAGCTCGAAACCTTGCGTTAACGTGTAAACGGGTTCTATGCCAATGGCATGATTTTTCAATAAATGAATCTTTACACCGGCTTCTTCAATCGGACGCTTATCAGAAAAAAATTGGGGGACAAGAGCCAGTTCCTCTTTATTCATTTGGATGAATAAGGGGATCTGCTCGGCTGAAAGGGACATCCCTCTTTTTAAAAGGTGATTAAATGCGCCCGCCGTTTTGGAATAAAAGCCCTGCTCTTCAAGATATACCCAAACACCGAAATCCTGAATTTTATTTTCTTTTTCTTTTGCAAGCGTGCGTGTAAAGACCAATCGATTGTTTTCTGTAATACGATAACTCAATTGGTATTCAATGCTTTTAACGTGGGTCTCGAATCCCTCAAAGCCATTCATCCATGTCCGGTTCTGCGAAATAAAATCAGATACATCCTGGATAGGGATCACTGTTTCCAATTCGCTAAAGCGTTTTTCAATTGGATAAAATCCATCCTGATCCAAATAAGCCCAATCCCCTATCAGCCTGGAATCTCCTTCCTGAAGATCTCCCTCTTCGAACAAATAGGCTGCAATGTGCAAATTCCATCCAGCATCAAAATACAATCTGTAGGAAAGGGGCTGGACAGTTTTGTGAATGACTGCGTCGACGATCAGATTGGAAAGCAAGCGGTGGTGCTTGGAAAGCAGATCAGAAAGCTCTTCCTCTTCCACCTGAGGGTGTTGCAGCAAAACATGAGGCTCATTTGTGTAAAAACCCACATCAGGAATAAATATCCACCCGTCAATGGGGATCTCATCGCTGCCTTGCTCAGCCTGCTGCTTCTCCTTACCCCCCTTTTTACCGACAATATGCAGGACTCCGGCATTCTTATCGTAAAAAACTTTTTCGATAATGCGGTCGGTCTCAAGCTTTACGCTTAAGGGGCTATTGACGGATGCCAAATAAGGAATAATGGCGGGCAAATTAGCTGCAGATAAGTAAAATCCAACCTCAACATCAGAAAAAGCAATTTGGATCCAATTTGGAAGGCGGCTTTTGGCATAGCGAAATGTGATTTCAACTTTTTCCCCCTCCTCTTGCTTACGTAATAGCCATTTTGCCAAATCGCTCCAAAAAGAGAGATCATAGCGCAAGCCGGGGCTTGGCCTTCCCTCCCTCCAAAGCAATATCTCATCAAGAGAAAGGTTGGAAAATTTAAGAGAAGTCTCTTCTGTCTCCGGCCGCCTGTCATGCAACAGCTTTTCCAAATGCTGAATGGCCCCGTCTCCGTTTGCCTTGATCGAAAAAATCACTTTTTCAAAAGAGGATTGAACCACATAGCGACCTTGATGCAGCTCTTTTAAAAGGGAAGGGCTCCCCCCTAAGCGATCTTCAAAAAGGGCGCATAACTGGTTCCATAAAGAGCGGCTGAAACGGTGGTGCAGAGGCAGCCCACCCTCGTCATAGAGGCTTCTGTAAGCGATTGCCTGATGCAGGCACCCACCGCTTTCATGCCCTTCTTCGCATGAGCAAAAAATGTCCTTCACTTCTCCATGAGGTTCAAGTTGCATAAAGACCCACGCCTCCTGCCCGCTTGCAGGATCAGCGACAAGGACCTGATAAGTCGGACCCGAAAATTCAATATCCCTGACAGCTTTTTTGACATTGATGCCTACGGTCTCTTTTTCATAGCGTTTAAGGAGGGAGGGAAGGGCTTGCATCTTCAAAACTCCTCCAACAAAAGGCCCGGGGGCAGATTTTCACCAAAAAGCTGTTCTTGCTCAATGCGCGATAAGGGAGCCTCTTCGACCCTCTCATTTTCCTTGAGAGAGGGGCAGGCCGCATAAATTTTTTTTATCAATTCATCATCCATGTTTAATTCGCGATGGGGGGTTTTTTTTGCCATTTGTTTGAAAGCAAAAGCGGCATAGGGCTTCTCTTCCTGTTTGACGTGCAGTAAATCAGATACCCATTTAGCACACGTTTCCTTAGGGATCACCTGTCCTGCAGATCCATAAACAAGGTGGCGCGCAGCCACCCTTCCAAGGGCCCAGAAATCATGTTCATCCCCTTCCTGTTTAGTGATTTTTTCCATTAGCGCCTGCCCTAATTTGACTTTTTGAGGAATTTCCAGCCGCTCCAATGCCGCTAGCGCCCGGATCTTTTCGGAAAAAAAGTACTTGTCCCCTTTCCTGACAAGGGCCAATTTTCCGGTCTTTTTGTCAAACAGGGTACTTAAGAGCTCACCTGCAAGCTGCATTTGCTGCCCTTTGCTCAACCCTCCGGCAATGCGGCGGTAGCAGATCAGGCGCTGAATCTGACTTTCCAAGTTTTTAGCAGTTTTTAAATCATTTAAAATGATTTTCCAAAGTTCCTTCATCCGAAAATCATCCAGAGGATAGCCATGCCCAGGACGAAGCAGGTAGCCGGCCAGGTTCCACCACCTGGCTTCGTGCTCAGCGCTCTGCCCCCTTCCCGCAGACATTTTTAAAAGGGTATCAAAAAGGCTTCTCAACACACTAACAGGCCACTCTTTCCGGTTCATCTGAACAGCCTCTTCAAGCTTGTCCATCATCTGGCTGGGCTTGATAATCCCTGTTCGAAATGCCTCGATTAAAATTTCTTTTGCCGGTTCAATCGCCTCTTCGGAATAAGTGACATCCTGCCTGCCTTTCGCGTCCAGAGCTAAATCATGGTCCTGGCCCGAGGAGGAACGGATCTGAAATTCAAGATTCCAGCGATGGTCGCTCTCTTGCGAGTCGAGCCATAAATCCAACGTCCCAATCGGGTTCAGGCGGATCCCTAATCTCACAGGAATTAATTTTTCTTCAAGGCCTGCTTGGCTTTTACCAAAACGGAGGAGGGTCTGGATGGGCGGCAGACGCTGCACCTCCTGCTTATCCGCTTGAATGGCATCCCCTTCCTTGTCGTTTAAGCGGACATGGGAGGTAAAAAGATGAAACGATACAGGCACATTCGCGCGCAAAGTAAAAACGGGGGCCGGATGAAATTCCTTCCCTTCTTCAGACCCTCGGGGCAGAACTGTAAGCATTTTCTTGACAAGCTGACCGGCCGGGTCTTTCGCCTCGTATTGGAGATAATAACTTCTGGGCAACCCACCGCCGATCGATTGTCCGTGCCCTTTGCGCACGCCCGCATAGTAGGCCGCCCCTTTGGCTACAGCCAAATCAAGGTTTGGGGATTGTAACACCTGCGGCACAGGCTCATGAAACCACTGTTTTAATGCGTCAATGATTGCTCCCTGAAAGAGGGCAGGCTTCATAGCACCCCCATTGAAAAGTACATGGGTCGGACCCCTTTTTCCAAGGCCGGCATCAGCCTGGTTTAAGAAAGAGGCCAGGTGTTTAATAATTGAAGGGTCGTCTTCGTAAGGAAGCCCGACCGTCCGCATCCCGCGGCTCTTTTTTAATTGCAGCGCTTCTGCAAATACGCAAGGGGAGAAAAAACCCTGAAATAGAAAATCGCGCAATTCACCGGACGAAAAAGCGACTGTCAGGCTTCCTTTCACAACCGAGGAGCCGGTCCCCTGGAGGACAACCGATATGAACTCTTCGGTCTTAGATTCAAGCGCAAATACCTGCTCCTTCGCCCGTCTCGATTCGGCCAGTAGCTGAAGCCATTGAACTCCTTCCAGAGGACCCTTCCCCTGCTCATTCAACCGGTTCTCTAAATAGTGGGCAATGGCCAAGTCCATATTGTCTCCACCAAGAAGCAAATGGTCCCCCACAGCCATCCGTTGAAAGACGAGCTCTCCATTCTTCTCATGGACCTCGATAAGGCTGAAGTCGGTCGTTCCGCCGCCCACGTCGCACACAAGAACTCGATCATCCGGTTGAAAGATTTTTTTCCAGTCGTGTTCATGCTGCGCAATCCAGCTATAGAAGGCCGCCTGCGGCTCTTCAAGCAAGGTGACATGCTGCAGACCTGCTTTTTTGGCAGCTTCAACCGTTAGAGCACGGGCGGTCTCGTCAAAGGACGCTGGGACTGTCAGGATGATGTCCTGCTCTTCGAATACGAGATCAGGATTATTTTTGGCAATAGAGTAATTCCAGACTTCTTTGATATGGGCCAGGTACCTGGCCGATGCATCAACGGGACTCATTCTTCTGGAAGCATCTGCACCCATCGGCAAAATTTTGTCATGACGATTGGAGGCAACATTGCAGAGCCAGCTTTTGGCCGACTGGATCATGCGTGAGGGTACTCTTGCTCCTTGCAATTTGGCGAATTGACCGACGAGGTTTCCCTCTTCTTTTTTCCAGGGCAAAGAAAAGGTCCCCTGCGGCCATTCATGCTCTTCTAAAAGATAGCAAAATGAGGGGAGCGTTGAAAGGCTGTCCACTTTTCCGGGGGCCGTGAACTGGGGAACCATAAAAAGATCAGCAGCGCCATGCCGCTTCGCAGTATCCTTGTAGGCGATAGCGCTATTGGTTGTCCCCAAATCGATTCCAATCAAATAACGCATTCCGCTCCCCCTCTCTCATGTCAATCGATCCATTTTACAGATGATCTCAATTTATATCGAGTGTAGATACACGCTTTTCAAACGGGATTTGATATTCTGAGAAAAGGTCTCTTCACCAATCGAGGAAGGGGGTAAGAGATTCATGCCCGGCTGCCCTGTATAACCGTAAGCCGCTGTTGTCTCCTGGTTAAGCTGCCAGTTAATAAAGATCGACGAATGATGCACAAACGGCGATTCGAACATCCCGGAAACAAGCTTGTCGAAATTTTCAAAAGGGGAGGAGTCACAGGGACTGCACAAATTGGGAGAAGATGCTTTTCCTCCGCATGCACACAAGGCGGCATTTAATAAAATGTTAGCAAAAAAACCGGCCAGACGAAGAAATATCTCCTGGACGATAGCTGGAATGCATGCATGCAAAGAATTTTTAATTTTAACTAGCGGGCCGCCAATCAAAGGGACACGCTCGGCATCTGGGAAGCAACGCCATCCGGTTTGCAATAAGGAAATCCGTGTGTTCAA
>JAJTHR010000271.1 GCA_021298935.1 Parachlamydia sp.
AAAGTTGGCTTGTCAGCGCTTCAGATTTAAAAGATCTTTTCGAAGTTGATATCTTTGAATATCAACAAGGAGAGATCTTTTAAAGATGAAGGTGATCACAAGTCAAATTTATGATTTTAATTTCGGGAAATGGTATTAATACCACCGGCTGGGCCAAAAATCGTATAAGCATCTTTAAAGGGATAGTTGGCTGGCAGCGCCTTTGTTTTCCCTTCCCTTCTCTTATGCGGCAAGCTGATATTTTTGCCCGCAAGAAAGCTTTTGAAGGAGGTGTTGCTGTTTTTCATCTTTAAGGGGTCGAAGAGCCTTTTTTTAATTAGTTCTTCCCATGAAGAACCTGTGAGAGCTTGAAAGGTTTCACCCGCTACTAGAAAAAAAGAATTTTGATACGCAAAGGCCGAACGGAAGCTTGTCACAGGGGGAATATAGCGCAGATGATTGATCATCTCCAGCCGGCCGGCTCCAAAATAAGCTTGCTCGTCACCAGCATGGGGATTAAGCCCGCTGCGCATAGAAAACAAATCCTGTATCTGGAAGGACCTAGTCACCCAAGGGTCATAAAGGACAAATTCCGGAAGGTAGTCAATGACAGAATCTTCCCACTCCAGCTTGGATTCATCAACCAGGAGAGCTGCTAATACGCTTGTAAAGGCTTTTGTCAAAGAGCCGATCTCAAAAAGGGTCTCTTCTCCAATCGGTTCGTCCCCACGGAGTTCCTTCATGCCGTAGCCTTTAGAAAGAACCGTCTTGTGTCCCTGGACAATTCCAATGGCCATGCCAGGCACATGCCAGGCAGCCTGCGCCTGTTCTGCGTATCGTTCAAAATCTTTGATAAAGTCGGCGGAGATCTTGCCCTCTTCCACCCCATGCAAAGTAGTGAGGCAAGCGATAAAACCCAGAATTATTTTTCTTATTTGCATGGAAACAACCCATTGAAATTTTATTTTTGTATAAATCTCTTGCATTAAAAAATCGAAAGGTTTTTTTAATGAATAAAAAAACAATCCGAAGTTTAAATGGATCATCTTGAAGGCGTCATTGGCATTGACCTTGGCGGAACAAAAATTGAAATGGGAATTGTAGATGGCCAGGGCAAGGTCATGCATGCTTTTTGTCTGCCTACAAAAGCCAAGGAGGGCCCCGCGGCTGTCGTACAGCAACTGGCGGAGGGGATAAGCGAGCTGGAAACCAAAGGATATGCCATCAAAGGAATTGGCATCGGAGTGCCGGGGCAAGTAGACGGGCACCATCATGTCCTTTTTGCCCCTAATTTGACCGATTGGGTGGATGTGCCTTTAGGCCAGCTTTTGCATGAAATAACCAACCTTCCAGTGGCAGTCCTCAATGATGTGCGGGCCATCGCTACCGGCGAATGCAAATTTGGCGCCGGAGCGTCCTATAAAGATAGCATTTGCATGATGATTGGAACGGGAATAGGCGGTGCCATTCAATCCGAGGGAAGGCTGTTAACCGGTGCGTCGAATACATGCGGCGAAATCGGGCACATGACGATTGACTTTCATGGGGCGGAATGCACGTGCGGCAATCGCGGCTGCTTGGAAACATTTGCAGGGGGGTGGGGAATCGCAAGGCAAGCCAAGGAGTCGATTTCATTCTATGGGGAAGCTGGGAATATGATGCTGCAAGAGGCAAAAGGGGATGTTGCAAATGTGACGGCAAAAATTGTCATCAATGCCTACCGTAAAAATGACAGGCTGGCGCAGCTGATTGTAGAACGGGTTAAGACAGCATTAACTGCCGGCTGCATTAACCTCATCCATGCCTTAAATCCCTCTTGCCTGATTTTGGGAGGAGGCATTGTGAATGGTTTGCCGGAAATCGTTCCCTGGGTGTCAATCGGTGTGCATGAAAGCGCTCTAAAGGCGTCGTTGAAAGGTTTAAAAATCACCAAGGCGGCACTTGGAAGCGAGGGAGGGGTCATCGGAGCGGCCACATATGCAATGGAATTAGTGAAAAATGGAATATAAAAACCTTTTGCTAGATATTGGAGGCGTCTTGGGCACCAATGGCTGGGACAGGCACATGCGAGCCCAAGGGATCCGACAATTCGGCTTAAATTCCCAGGAGACAGAAAAGAGGCACGCCCTCATCTTTGATACGTATGAAATTGGCAAACTGACTGATGTCAAATAGACTCGTATGGGTTGAAAACGATAGGAAATTCTGCCTTAAATTTTTCTAATTTACTAAATTCTTTTTTATTCCAATAATCCATTTCAATAGCCTTTAGAGTCTCTATCCAGGCGATTATTGCCGATTCAGGATCACTGAAATTTTCTATTAAAGATTCAAAATCCTTCATAATTTGTATTAAATACTCGAAATCATCCGTTTTTTTTATGCTTTCAGTTAATAGAAAAAGAGCTAAATTTGTTTCAGGACTATTTGTTAATATTAATAATTTTTTAGCTTTTTCAAAATTGTTAGCCTCTATTAGCTTTTTAATTAAATCGAATGCTATCAATGATCTTGTTGCTTTAGGACTCATTTTTAACATCATTTCTTCTGCATCATCATTATTATTAATTGTTAAACTGCAGGAGGCAAAGTAATAATAAACAGCGTCTGATTCGCATTCATTATTAAACTTACACTGCTGAATTAAATTTTTTACATCAGTAGATTTTTTAAATCCTAGGAAAGATAAAGCAATAAGATCATAAAAATCGACATCGTTTTCTGTATTTTTAGCTGATCGGGCTAAGATAATTTTTATTTTTTTCCGAATCTGCTCTTCATTTATTGTTTTTTGGAAATAACTAGTTGTTAAAATTTTAGAAAAAATATTCCAAATAAATTTATTGTTACAAGCGTTATTCCATTGTTTACTTACCATGGTGCAAGTTAAAAAGTCACGAAAAAGTAGATGTGAATAAATATGTGATAAAACATCGCTATTTATAGTCATAAGATTTCCTATTACTCATTTCAATGATTGAATTTATCATTTTCTGTAAAATAAATCAACTTAAAATAAATATATATTTTTTGAGTTGTATTTTTGATAATTACATATTTGTTGTATAATTAAATTTAATAACCATTTAGTTCTAATTTTTTTTAATAAAACTGTTGTAAGTTGGAGGTTCTTATGTCTATTCCTTCATCCGATTTAACACCGGCAAATAGATTAACAGTTTTTCAAAAAGCAGACACTGCGGTGGATAAACAATCTTCATCAATAAAGGAGAAAATTAAAACAATTAGCAAACAGATTCATGCAGAAGAGCCACCTTCTAACTCTTCTTCACATACATTTTCTAAAAAAGAAGCTTCTTCTTTTTCTACCTCAGTTACTGGGGCTCTTCCGCCTCCCCCTCCCTCCCCGATAAATAGGCCCCCCGTTAATTTAGTCAGAGGTGCAGCTTTTATTGCAAAGAAAGAAGTGCCTCACCACTCCTATTCATCTGATAACTTTTTACGAGATTTAAAGGATCCTGAATCCCTAGTTTCTAAGCTTATTTTTAATACAATAAAAAATGATTATCCAAGGGGAACTAATGGGACGCAATTAGAGATAACTGTTTCAGATTTTCCAGGAAAGAACGGAAAGAGTGAAGTACTTAAATTTCAATTTATAAAAAATGGTGCAAATTTTGAAGTTAAAGCCTTTGTAAATAATGAGCAAGGGATTCCTAGTCTTTGCTTGCATACCACGCATTATAAAGCGAGTAATACCAGGCATTTAGAGTGGATTGGACAGCATCCGGGGGAGAAAATTAATCTCAAGGGTGGGCAGCTTCTTACTGTACTTGATAGTTTTGATAAGCTGTTAATACCTTCTGAGGTGACTCTCGCTGATGTATTGACATTTACTGTAAGAAGGGGGGATGATCCAGAAAATTTTCCCACTTTGAGCTCCATAACAGGTCCGTATGCTTCAGGCAAATCCTACTATGTAAGTAAAGGCTACAAAAGTGAGAATCCTGATAGATATGAAGAACAGGGTGCTATTTTAAAAAATTACACAATGAAAATGGCCATAGAGAGTTTATCAAATAAAGTTCCAAAAAATAATAATAATAAATCACTTGAAACTCTTCTTTCCGATTTTGCTGAAGCTGGTATTGTACCTAATGAAAATGAAACTGTGGGGCAATTTTATCAAAGGCTTGCTGCTGCTACTGTTCTAACTAATAAGGAACAGGAAGAAGGGGTGTTATCAAGGAAGGATGTGTACAATTTTTACGAGGTTTGCATGAAGCGGGAAGTTGAAGGGGATAATGAAACCAAAATAAAGAATGCATTAACTTATGTGGGGGGCGCGCAGCTTTCAAAAAAATTTGAAGGTTAATTTATTTGCGTTAAAGTACCCCTATGGAAGGAAACTATCGATTACCGCATTCAGGCTTTTAAATTAAATGAATTATTTGACATATTTATCGTCTCCTCCTATGCTCATTTACGTAAGCACGATCCCGCCATTTATCGATTGGCGATCGTTGCCGGTCAGATCAAGCCTGAAGAAACAATTTATATTGACGGTCGGGCCTTGCTCGTTGAGATAGGCCGCTCCTTTGGCTTGCATGCCATCCAGCATGAAAACTATGAACAAACCAAAGAATTAATCGAGGCTCCATTATGACAACCATTGCCGCTCTTTTAGGCGCAGATGCAAGCTCATTACTTGAACATGTGTGTAAAACAATTCCAAAAGAAAAACTTCATCTTCCAAGCCCTGTTTTTATGGATCAGGTAATGGCACTTTCTGACCGGAACGGGCAGGTGCTGCGAAGTCTGGCTCAAATTTTTAATCAAGGGCGTTTAGGGGGAACCGGGTACGTTTCCATCTTGCCTGTCGACCAGGGGATCGAGCATTCAGCGGGGGCGAGTTTTGCCGTTAATCCCGATTATTTTGACCCTGAAAATATCGTCAAGCTTGCGATCGAGGGGGGATGCAATGCAGTCGCCTCCACGCTTGGAGGGCTCGGATCCATTGCCCGCAAGTATGCCCATAAAATCCCTTTTATCGTTAAACTCAATCATAATGAACTGCTTAGCTATCCCAATCAATATGATCAAATTTATTTCGGCCAGGTAGAGCAGGCATGGGAAATGGGGGCTGTGGCTGTCGGGGCGACCATTTATTTTGGCTCGGAAGAATCCCACCGACAAATTCAGGAAACAAGCCTTGCCTTTCAGCGCGCGCATGAAATGGGACTGGCGACTATACTCTGGTGTTATTTGCGCAATAACTCCTTCAAACAGGATAAGGATTATTCTTTAAGCGCTGATTTGACAGGCCAGGCCAATCATTTGGGCGTGACCATTGAAGCAGATATCATTAAACAAAAACAGCCGGTTAATAATGGCGGATACAAAGCCCTATCCAATTACGGCAAGACAAGCGAGCTGGTCTATCAGCAGCTCACCTCCGACCATCCTGTTGATTTGACTAGATACCAGGTCGCCAACTGCTACATGGGGAGGGCCGGCTTGATCAACTCTGGTGGGGAAGCCGGTAAAAATGATTTGGCAGATGCCGTGCGTACTGCCGTGATTAATAAGCGGGCCGGCGGTACGGGCCTCATTTCCGGTAGAAAGGCTTTCCAAAGACCAATGAAGGAAGGAATTGAGCTTTTAAATAAAATTCAAGATGTCTATTTAGATGATAGCATCACAATTGCGTAAGGGATTAATCTATGAACGAAAAAAAAAAATCCAATCAAAAAGCTCTCATCCTGGTTGAAAACTTATATGATGAAATGGAGGTTTTTTACCCTCTGTACCGCCTGGCAGAAGAAGGGATTGTAGTAGCTATCGTTGGCCCTAAAGCTGAAGAAATTTATACAAGCAAGCATGGAATGCCATGCACCGCACAAATCTCTATTACTGATGTCAAAGAGCATGAATATGACGCTCTCATCATCCCTGGGGGTTATGCTCCTGATAAATTACGCCGCGATCCAAAAGTCTTGGAACTCGTCCAAAAATTTCATCAAAAAGAAAAGCCGATCGCTTTCATCTGTCATGCAGGCTGGGTCCCCATTTCTGCTAAAATTCTGAAAGGTGTCAAATGCACGTCTGCTGAGGCTATTAAGGATGATCTAATAAATGCCGGGGCCGAATGGGTGAATGAACCTGTTGTGCGTGATCGCCATATTATCTCCAGCCGCAAGCCCGCCGATCTGCCCGAATTTTGCCGCGTGCTGATTCAAGCCCTGCATCCAAAACGGCCGGAAAGAACCGTGCTTGTGTAAAATGGAAAACAGTATAAACGTTGTTTCTCTTGTACGGAAATTCGGGCACATGGGGTCGGCAGCCATTCTAGATGCGAAGACGTCCCATTTTACGGTAAGCGGCATTGAAGGGTTGA
>JAJTHR010000039.1 GCA_021298935.1 Parachlamydia sp.
ATCTGAGTTCATATAAATTTTTCCTTTTATAATCGCTAGTTATGAGGAAACTATGATCTCAGATCTTTTTATTTATATTAAGTGAATAAATTATTAACACATTCACTGATTATTAATTTACAGACAATATGTTACACTACCCCGGGGTCGCCTGGATTAATTTTTTCTTTGATTTTCTTACTTTCTTCGACTTCCTTAGTTTCTTCATCAAATTCACTATTTACTTCCTCAAAGCCATCGATTTTAACTTCGTTCACGTCGCTGACTAGAATCTGGCTTTTAAGTGCTTCTTTTCTAATTTCTCCCTTTTTTATTTCCTGGCTGACAATATCCTTATTTTGCTGGGTTTTTTTCTTATCCTCTTTAATATTATTCTCTTCTGCTATCTTACCCTTCTCTAGAGTGCGAATTGTAGCCTTAATCTCCAAAATTTTACTTATTGGATTTTTTGAGAAATCTCCCCCATTCAATGACGGCCTGGGTTTTGCCTGTAATGCCCTTTGCCTCATGTTTGTTTGATTTTTATTAATAGAAGGGCCTGTTGTTTTTGGACTTTCTTTTCTTGTTTCGAAAGCCTTTTTATGGAGCCCCTCTTCCATTTTTTCAAATGTGTCATCATCCACAAGCAGTAAATCAAAAGAGGGATGACCCTCAATACTCATTTTTAAATGATCAAATTGTTCAAGATGCTCTTTTTTAAGGACGAGAGCCTGCCGTCCATTATCTCGCATGATGACGATAAAAAAGGTGGCCGTAGTAGAAATCTCATTTTGAATCGGAACAAAGTGAACCTTTCCATCTGTTTCTATAGGAATATAGGGAATGACTTCACTCGGGTTTAATCCACGCAGCATCGCCCGCTCTTTTGCTCCGGCTTCAATCGGTTGTGAGGGACGCAATTCAACAGTTTTTCTTTGAGAAGAGAGCTTAGTAGAGACGAACATAAAACTATTAAACCTTGATTGTGCCGCATCTTTTGTTTTAATAACTAATGGACGGGCCATTTCGACTAATTGGATTTTTCTTCCTTCGATTTGAGATAATTTCGCTAATGTATTTTCCTGTAAATCAGAAAAATGAGAAGGAGTCCCATGATGTTGACTGACATTCATAAACAACCTCTATTTAAATTAATTATAAACAAAAATTAATTTAAATTTTAAATTTAATACAAAATAATTGTTTAATATATAATGAAATTAAACAAGGGTGGTTTATATGACAATTGGTTCAGATACAAGTCCCCTCGTTCCGGCTCCTGTGTCAATTGATGCCTCGCTGCCTGTGTCTGATAAAATGGAATCACAAAAAAACCTGCAAGATCCAATCAGCGTCCTTGCTCAGCAACAGTTGTCCGTTGTTAAAGAGAGCGATAAAGCATTTAAAGCTTCAAGCTCTAGCTCATCAAATGATGATGATGTGTTTTTTACTGGTTCATCGAGTTCCTCGTCCGTTAGTGATGACGAGGTGGAACTTGAAGCCACTTACACTGAGCCAGTGATTATTCCAAGTGATGTGGATCCAACACGCCCCCCCCAACAAATTATTAAAGATCAATTGGGGGATGCAAATATTTTAAGAATGACAAATTCAATCGATCAGGCTTTAAGGGAGGAAGTCCAGACTGGCAAAATTCCTCAAATTCCCTTCGATACCTACGTAAACTCATCAACCGGACGGACCGATTATCGATTTCCTGTAGAGTTTACTGTACAGGCAACAAATGAAAATGGAGATCCAATTCAGCTAACGCTCGAGCGTCAATTTTATGTCAGTGCTTCGAACGAAAAAGATGCCCTTGTCGCACTGCATGGCGCCTTAAAAGCAATACAGAATGTGGTTAAAAGTAATGACGAAGAAAAAATGAATACTGCACGTTTTGATGTGACCTTAAATCGCAATCTCCAAGGCGAAACAACCGGATTGAAAGCCGTCCGTGCCAATGACAAGATAGCCTATCAACCTGATGAGACTTCGAAAAAAATTTATGAATTACGGGATGACAAGATTTTCCACAAAATCAGGGATAAGGATAAGGAAAAAGATGTGCAAGGAAGCCGCCTATCTAAACAGCAACGCTTGCTGCACCACGTAACTTTAGTCAGGGAACGGGCCATCGAGGAAAGTATTACAGACCCAGAAAGCCTTGTCTCTAACAATCAAGCAGCCATCCATTCAAATCACGAGAAATTCCAAAAAATTAAAACCAATCTTGAGAAACTTCCTATTACGAGTTGGATGGCGGACCCAAAAAGATCCGAGAAAGAAGAGCGATTTCATGCAGATGCAAAAAAACACATGCTTACTGAACAACAATTTGAAGCAGCGATAAAGGAAGCGCCTCTCGGTTTAAAAAATGTCCTTCATGAAGAACACCTTCAGGCAAAAATCGGAATAAAAAATAAAGAATATGAAGAACACAAAAAAGGAATTGAAGACTTAAAAAAAGCAAGAGAAACAATCACTGCCGATCCAACATTAAGCGGAGTTTCTGATCATATTAAAGCTGAAATGAAAAAGATTGAAGAAGGCATGCGAGAAAAATTTGACGCGCCGCTTGATGCTACAAGCCTGACCCTTTTGAATAATTTATGGATTGATGAGATGAAACAAGAGGAGGCAGCCTTAGATAAAATGGAGATCGACCTCCAATTATTGGCTGATGCCAAAAAAAATTATGAAAACGAAGTCAAAGATTATTATCAGCAAAGAGGAGAGCTGGCTGCCCTTCACAATGATTCGCTAGCTTTAAACGAGCAGCTAAAAGAACTAAATACCGGACTGCAAAAGGGAACAACATTCTCAGATCTCCACGCCATTCCTGCAAAAGATAAAATACAAGAAGGAGCTAAGAAAATTGCCGATGGCCTAAGCGAAGAAATGGCATTTTTAAAGCAATTTGAAACGCCCCATAAGGTCGTTGTCGGGCTAACAAAGGATTAAAACAATGTTAAGACGTTTATTAAGGCCCTTTGCTACCCAGATTGTAGAAGTTCTTATCCTTCGCCTTGTGCTCCCTTACGCATGGAAAATCCTACAACGGGTGGTCAATCGCATTTTGAAATAGGAGGTCTTTATGAAAGCAGTTGTTTTTCATGCTCCTAAAAAAGTTCAGGTAGACAATGTGGATGACCCGATCATTCAGGATGACAATGATATCATTGTCAAAGTCACTTCCACAGCAATATGCGGCTCAGACTTGCATATCTACAATGGCTTCATTCCCCAACTTAAAAATATGATTCTTGGTCATGAATTCATGGGGGAAGTCGTGGAAGTGGGGAAAAATATTTCACACCTAAAAAAGGGAGACCGCGTCGTTGTTCCCTTCCCTATCTCATGCGGGCACTGTTTTTTTTGCACCCATTCCTTGCCCGTCCATTGTGAAAATTCTAACCCCAACTACGGCCCCGAAGGGGAAATTCTAACACAAAAAGGGGCTGCCTTATTTGGTTATACCGATCTTTATGGAGGCTACTCAGGCGGTCAGGCAGAATTTGTAAGGGTACCTTATGCCAATTTCGGTCCACGGAAAATTGAAAGTGATTTGACCGATGAAGAGGTCTTATTTTTAACAGATATTTTTCCCACCGGTTGGTCGGCTGTCGATTGGGCAGAAATAAAAGGGGGTGAGACCGTAGCCGTGTTTGGATGCGGACCGGTCGGCATTATGGCGCAAAAAGCGGCATGGCTGCGCGGGGCCAAACGGGTGATCGGGATTGATATTCTTGATTACCGGCTGGATATGGCCAGAAAAGCCGCGGGTGTAGAAGTTTTGAACTATAACGATCATGTGGTAGAAAGAATACGCGACATGACAGAGGGTCGAGGAGCCGATGTGTGCATCGATGCAGTCGGCATGGAAGCCCATCGGTCCGTCTTTGATAAGGCGCTCAATTTACTTAGCATGCAAGTGGGCTCAATCGATGCATTGCGTGCCTGCATCAGCGCGGTGCGGCGTGGAGGGACTATTTCTATTGTGGGCGTCTATGCCACATCCTACCATCGATTTCCGCTTGGACAGCTGTTTGATAAAGGGATCACCCTAAGAATGGGCCAGGGTCTCGTCCAAAGATACATCGATTAGCTGCTTATACCATTTCCCAAAAATAAAACCATAAAGTTGACTTGTCAGCGCTTCAGATTTAAAAGATCTTTTCGAAGTTGATATTTTTGAATATCAACAAGGAGAGATCTTTTAAAGATGAAGGTGATCACAAGTCAAATTTATGATTTTAATTTCGGGAAATGGTATTACCCTTGTGCAGGAAAGAAAAGTCGTACTTAATGACATCATCACCCATCGCCTGCCGCTGGAAGAAGCGCCCCATGCCTATGACATCTTTAACAACAAGGAAGATAACTGCGTAAAAGTAGTCTTAAAACCTTAAAATGATTTTTCAATCGTTGTGTAGCGACCAATGTGATAAACATTGCTTTTAGGAACATTGGGACATCGATAGACAATCAACCATTCAAGACTTTGACTGAGCGACAGCATTTTAATCCCTTCGTCGGTAATTTGAATGCACCGGCTTAAGTTTAACGCCTTAAGCTTCTTCATTTCAGATAGCTGGTGCATCCCCTTGTCAGTCAATTCAGGGCATAGCGACAGATCGAGCTTGGTAATGTTCAACTCCCTCAATACACTCAAATCATCATCAATAGGCGTTTCATTTAACCTTAAAGTTATCAATTGGGTTAGGGATGAGAGGTGGGCGATTCGATTGCTTCCAATCAAACGGCATCCTGAAAGATTGAGGCTTTCCAGTAACGTCAATTTTGATAAATGGGGGGGCGCTTTTGTCACATTAATGCATTTGGAAACATTTAAATGCTCCAATGACGTTAATTGACAGAGGGAATCAAAGCTCTCATCCTTAAGAGGCGTGTCCGATAAATTGAGTGTCTGCAATCGATTAAAGGCTGTTAACGCCTTTAAGGCACGCTGACTCAATCGGAAATTATGCGACAAATCAAGCACTTTTAAATGGCATAATCCCGTCAGCTCGATCACATCTTTTTCGCTCATTTGAGAGTGCGGCAGTCTTAGCTCCTCTAAATGGCCGCATGCTTGAATGAATTGAATGTCCCGTTTTTTTAACGGCTGATTACAGAGCAGTGAGCGTGCCTGATCAAAAAAACAAACTTGTTTTGGCAGGCCGCCCTTTCGGTCCTGAAGGTCTACGTACATCAGCCTTTTCAACAATGAGTATTCATTGGAGGTATACCGCGCGCGGGTAGGCTCTTAAATTTTTGGCGGCGAGATTTTATGTCCCAGTGCATTGCGGAGATCGCAGCAAACTTGGATAAGTTAGCAAGATCGAGCAATGAGCTGGGACGCAAAAGATGCCGATGAAAAATTTAAAGACCTATCCGCGCGTGGTATACCAACAAAATAAATACAGCTTTGCAAAGCAGCTAATGGCACATATCAACCATCATCTATATTTAAAACTAATCTCGAAAATTTAAATAATTGCTTGTCAAAAATTGAGTTTTAGCACTACACTATTTATTGAAGCGTAAAAACCAAACAATTTTGATAGCGAATATTTTGAATTATTAAGGAAGCGTAGTATGAACAGTCAGTGTAGCTTTATTAGAAGCAGACGGCTTAAAATTGCCCTATTTTTAATAACAATGCAACAAATATTTGTAGCTTTCGGCACATATTTATTAGGTGAGTTGTCAAGGGCCTTGTTGCACAATAGCCTTCACGTCAAATTTGAAATAGAATGTAAATAAAAAAAGCATGGAGTAGTCTACTTCTGATTAAAGAAAACAAAGGCTACCCATGCAAACTGAACCGACTTATCGTATCCGAAACTGGTCTGAGTATAACAGAGCTCTTATTCAAAGAGGAAGCATAACTATCTGGATTGACGAAAAAGCTGTCAAGAACTGGTTTTCTTCCTATCATACCTGCCGAGCCGGTAGACCTGCTACCTATTCTGATGAAGCTATCTTAATGATGCTTATTCTTAGAGAAGTATATAAACGTTCACTTAGAAGTCTACAAGGATTTGTTCAATCGCTTTTTCAT